>CAJPFF010000159.1 GCA_905339345.1 Geobacteraceae bacterium
CTGCCCAGGCGCGGGGAGCCGGCGGCGATCCGTCGAGTGTCCAGACGACAAGCCAACCTGACACTTATGCCTTCCTTCCCAATTCGCATGCGGCGACCATGGCCATCCTCGCGTACTTCACTTGCGCTGCTCGCCGCCGGCTATCGCGAGCCGAGCAGCATCTTGAGCTGGCCGATCGCCACCGGAAGGCGCACGAACTGGCAGTGCAGACCGTACAAGAGCGCATGCATCACGCCGAGGCGGCGCGTCCTCATCGCATAGGCAATCTGCAGGGCGCGAATTGCATACCACGTCAGCAAGAACGCGGTTCCACCAGGAAGACCGTTCCAGAACCAACCCGCTGCGAACACCGCCACCCAGGCAAGAGGTTCCGCGAAATTGACGAGCACTTCCCGCAGCCACAGCTTCTCGCGGTTTCGCCAGTAGCGCGCCGCTATTTTGGCGTAGCCTTTGCCAGACCCTTCGGCACGTCGCCAGTACTGGCTGAAATCGCGCATCCCGAGATCGTGCGTCACCATCGGCGCGTCGACGCACACGATCTTGCCACCGTGATTGCGAACGCGATAGCAAAGGTCCGGCTCCTCCCCGGCCTTGAGCGTTTCATCGAAGAAGCCCTGCTCCGCGATGATGGAAGTTCGCCACAGAGCGTTGCCGCCGCAAAGGCGATACTCGCCCGCGGGAATGTGCCAGTCCAGACCGCACAGCTTCATGTAGATGCTCTGCTCGGGGTACATCTCGATGCACTGGCCAAACACGCATGACACGTCCGGCCGTTGCTCGAGTGTTGCCAGCGCGGTGTCCAGCCATCCAGGCTGGATGACGCTGTCGCCATCGACCAGTTGCACATAGCGCCCGCGCGCACGCTTGAGCCCCATGTTCCGGGCCTTGGCGGCGGAGCGTGGAAGCTTGTCGAGTTGCAGTACTTCCACTTCCGGCACAGCCCTCGCGATGGCCAGGCTCCCATCAGTGGATCCGCTGTCCACATAGATCACCTGGAGATCCCAATCGGCTGGCCCGTGCGCGAAGACGGCCTCGAGCGCCTCCTTCAAACGGTCTTCCTCGTTGAGCCCGATCACGACAACCGAAAGCAGGTGTTGATTGTCAGTGTTCATGTTCAGTTCGAAGGGCCGGCGCCGTACCGGGGGCCTCGCCTACGCGCCGACCGTCGATCCATCGGTCGACCGACGCGCGCCGCCGAAAGAGCACGCTCGTCCTCCAGAAATCGGCCAGCATGAATGGTGGATCTTCGCTGGGACGGCGTCTCACGATGCGCTGAATGGTCCACAAGGTTCGCCCGATGCCGAAGGCCAGGTCCGTCAAGCGCGCGTACGTCAAACCATGATTCTTGACGAAGTATCTGCTGCGCGATGCGAACCAGTACCCGGGCATGCGCTTCAACGGACGATCGGCCGCTGAAACGCCCGTGCTTTGCCCGGAAATGTGCATGACCCGGCTCTGAGGAACGTACCAACATGGCCACCCTGCGCGGCGCGCGCGCAGACAGAAGTCGACCTCTTCGAAATACAGGAAGTAGCCTTCATCCATCAACCCGACGTCCTCGAATACCTGCCGCCGGACCATCATGCTGGCCCCGGCCACCCAATCGACTTCCTCGGGCTCCTTGCCCATCGTTCTGGCCACGGTTCGAGCGCGAAGGAGCCGAGACACCAGGCGTGACCTCATTCCTTGGGCCAGCTGGCCCGACATGGTTGGGAATCGGAACGCTATGGGCCACTCGACGCCGTGTTCGTTCTCGAAGCTGCTTCCGGCAATGCCAATGCGTGGATGATCATCCATGTACTGAACCAACGCACGTATCGCGCCAGGGCGGACTTCGGTATCCGGATTCAGCAGAAGCACGTAGTCTGGTGGCAGCGGCCACTTCAGCGCCGGCTCGACGCCACAGTTGTTTCCGTATGAGAAGCCGCCATTCACCGGCGCAAGCGTGAGGAACGCCCACTCTCCCCACCCGTGTTCCGAGATGGCCGCCGCAAGCGCCTCGCCGTCGCCCGAGTCATTGTCCACCACGACGACTCGAACGGAAGGATCACCGGCTATTTCGCGCGCCAGGGAACCGAGGCACGCGACGGTCAGCGCAGCAGTCTTGTAGTTGACGATCACAACTAGCACGCGCACCCGCGACTTGCGATCAAGATCTGACGCCTCGCTCATGTTGCCGCACTCTCGCTGGCCTGCTCCCTCGTCGCGAGCGATCCACGCTCCACCACGCGCATCAATCGATTCATCGACGACACCACCACCGTATCGCTCAACGGCCACAGCCTGGACAGGCCTCTCGCGGCCTGAAGCCGTTTGTCGCCGACATGGAACAGCGTCGGTACAGGCTTGGCCACCACGAGTTTCAAGGCAAGGAGTGCCCAGGCTCTCGTCCCCTCCCCGACCGGCACGAGATCGACATCGCCTGAAGGCGACTCGCGCACCTCGCTCGCAGCCGCGGGCGAGGCGAAGATCTCAAAATGTGCCTTCGGGAATGCCTGGCGAAGCCGGCTCAGATCGCTTGCCCATCGGCCGGTCGGCAGCAGGAGGAGTACGCGCACTCTGCGCGCATCGCGATTTCTCGCCAACCATTGCTGCGCCGCGCGTTCCTGCTCTTGCTTGTCGATCGATGCCGGGACAATGCCGCCTTCGTCAACCCGGCTCGGCAGTTCGCGAACGGTCCACAACAGCTCCGACAGGGCTGACCCCCGGCCATGCGCCCCTGCACTCGCCTCGATGTCGTCGCGCATGGCCCTGATCTTGAACTGGGAGGCGTACACGGACACCAGGCGAAGCTTCTGCTCGAAGACGTCGGCAATCGGCACCGATTCGGGAACCATCTTGACGCCGACACCAGCGAGAGTCGACAGCATCTCTTCAGAGAAATCGGGTGTCCGCGCAGCGTAGGGGACGTCCTGGAAGATCTTGATCTCTCGGCCCTCGACGAGACGAGGATTGGAAACGAGAGCGGCCAAACACGCGTTCATCGTGAGCACGTGGTCCGAGTGCGGCGCGCCCAATGGAAACCAGACTTCGTCGGAGGGCGTGGATGCGAGCAGCGACTGGACGTCCTGACTCCATTTCGAACGTTCGACGGGGTCCGCGGTTCGCGACGTCGCCACCGCGATGGCCATTTTGGTGCGCCGAAAGTAGTCGAGGGACCAATTGACATTGTCTCGATAGCGCAGCGCAGCATCGGTGCGGCCGATGTCGACGTGGCGTCCACCGAGCATGCTCACGAACAACTGCGACTCCTGCCGGCGCAGCGCCGCCACGCGTTCGATGTCGAAGTACTCCCGCTCCAGGTTGTAGTAGCTGGTGTAGTTGCTGCGGCCCGCCATGGTCGCGAGCGTGAACTCGCATTCGTGTCGCCGCGACCACATGACACCCGCAATGCTGAGGGCCGCGTCGTCCGGATGCGGCTCGATCACGAGTACACGCCGCCGCCCTGGCGCGAATGTGGTTTCGACGAATTCGCAGAGTTCTCGATGCCAGAGGGTGTGAACCACCTCGGCGGCATTCTCCGGGAATCGCTGGTGAAGCTCCTGGAGCGTCACTGGGCTTTGTATCGCCTGCCAGACCGCCAATTCCGAAGCAGACAAGTTGCAATGCGGCCGCGTTGACGCCATGAAATACAGCGCTTCGCCCTCCAATCGGTAATGCGGCCTAGGGACCACGCGCAAAGGGCGACCATCAAGAAGCTCTTTGTCCCAGGCACTCGTCGGCCCCGGTGTAGGCAGCGGTCGTGAGGCCGTGCCGGCCCGCGCGTGATCAATGTTCATTGGAATGACGGTGACTTTCAGAGCAAAGCCCACCCCGGCTGATGACGGGGGCTCAGGGCAGGGCGCGTTCGACTCTTACCGCCGTACGTGCGGGAAGTTCGCTTTCCTGGCGCTCGACTGCGCTCGAACGCACGTAGGCCATCGTGAGCCCGGCAAGCGCCCATGCGAAGTACGGCATGGCGTGCAGGAACGACGTCGTGGCAAGGACGAGCAGCGTTCCGACGACACAAGCAATCAGTGCGCCCCCCATCAAGGCGGCATCGGGGTCCAGCGGTGAAAGGTGACGGACCACGCGCCAGGCTTTCCACATCGCCACCAGAAAGACCCCGACGAACAACCCAAATCCGACCAGGCCAGACGACAGTGCAACGCCCGCATACGTGTTGACCAGATCGATGATGCCTTCGCCAGTACGAAACTGCTCCATGTACGCCATGTAGTGAGGCGAGCCGACGAAGGGATTCTGCTGAATCAACAACCACGAGCCCGCAGCAATTTGCTGCCGGTAGGTGATCGTGTGCAGGTCCACGGAGCCGATGAACGGCAGGTAGTCGAGTATCTGCTCGCCCCAGGGCGACAGCAGGCCCACGGCCACCAATGCCCCCAGCATCGCCATGCCCTTCAGAGAGCGGCTGGCGGCCTTGGGGCCCAGCAGAAGATAGACGAAGAATACCCCCACCGCGCCGACCCATGGGCCGCGTGCCAGCGCCGCGATGAGCCCGGCCATCAAGGTCAGGATGCACAACCACTGCCAGCCCTTCTCGTGGATCCGATTCTTGAGATACAGCCACATGCCGAAGGCCATCGCCATGAAATAGCCAAGAAAGATCGAGTGGCCGGCGGTCGTCTGTGCGCGCAGAAATGGGCCCCGGTACAAGGGGAAGTACAACCGCGCCGCATCCCAATGCTCCTCTATGATCGCGAAGAGCATCCACCCCCTGAAAAACTCATACACCGCAAGGGGGGCCAGCACCAACATGGCGATGACGAAAGCCGCCATGGCCTCGGCAATCGCGGCGCGACTGCGGCATGCGCGGCTCACGACGAAGTAGGGCAAGACCACGTCGATCGCCAGCAACAAGATGCGACGGCCCGTCGACGTAAATGAATCGTAGGGAAACATCAGCATCACTTGCAGGCCGAGATATGACAGCAAGAGCACGTCCACTGCGCTCATTCGCTTGTCAGAATCTGCGCCCAGGCCCTGCAGCCTGGCGGCTGCACGTTCGGCCGACAGGCGCATCGCCAGGGGCAACAGCAGCGTCAGCGACAGCAGCCGAAGGTGGTCCATCGGAAACACCTGGCCGATGAGCCCGAACGTCGGAATGGCCACCTTGACCGGCGGCACCGCAAGCAGCACGAAGAAGTAGAGCGCGACGGGGTTCGGATCGCGCTTGCTCGCGATCAGAATGGCGGGCGCCGCGATCAGCACGTACAGCCAGATGTTGGGTGCAAGAAACGATGTGGCGCAGAGCAGGAGCCAGAGATTGCGTCGCCGGGCGAAGTCCTCGGGGGCCATGAGACGAATGAACAGAGGCCTCCCCACCGCGAACACGATGAGCGCTACGAGGAATACAACAATGAATGTCTTGTAGACGGTGGGCATCGGATCGCTCGAGCGCGGCAGCTAGACTTCCGCGGTTTTGGGCTTCCAGTTCAACGCAGCCCCACACTCTACAACGTCCGGAC
>CAJPFF010000160.1 GCA_905339345.1 Geobacteraceae bacterium
GTCGCCTCGCCGGGCAGGATGTTGTGGGAGAGAAGCTCGTTTTCCGCCTCGTTGCGGCCGATGAGGGCCTTGGTCCGGGGACCGACCCGGAAGTGGCGCGCCACCTTCAGAAGGCGGAAATCCCGCAGGTTCAGCTGGTCCGAGTGGTCGAACACGTCCTTCACCTTGGAGACGAAGGATACCTCGGTCAGGAGGCAGCCGCCGGCGGGGCAGGGGTAGTTCTTCACGTCCAGATCTTCGGCCAGCTGCATCTGCTCCTTGCGGGAGCGCCCCTGGATGGCCAGGAGCTTCTCCCGGTCCACCCACCCTTCCTTTTCGGGTGTAGTCGGCTCGAAATGCTTGGCCGAGAGGGGGCGCAGCAGCAGCCCGGCCAGGCCGCTTTCCCGCTCGATGATGTCGAGGGTGTGGCGGCGCTGGCTCATGGGGCGCTGGCCCAGCACCTCGCCGGTGATGACGAAGTCGGCGCCGCTTGCGGCCATGTGCTCCTTGGCCTTGCGGAGCAGAAAGATCCGGCAGTCGATGCAGGGATTCATCCCCTTGCCGTAGCCGTGCCGGGGCTTTCTGACCACCTCCAGGTAGTCCACACCCTTGTGCATCACCTTGATGGGGATGCCGAATTCCTCGGCCACGCGGATTGCTTCCGATTTGCATCCCGCGTTTTTTCCGGTACAGGTACAGAAGGGAGATGTGAAGTTGAGGGCTTCGACCTCAATCCCCTGCTCAAGCATGACCTTGACCGCAAGGGTGGAGTCGAGCCCCCCGGAGAGGAGGGCGAGGGCTTTTCTTTTCATGGAACGCTCCTGGGGCGCCATGACGGGCGTCGGCACATGCAGGGCCGGTCACGGAACCGAAAATTTTTCATGAGCCTACCACACGGCCCTTGACCCTGTAAAGGGTGAGGAGTTCGACAAGCCGAAAATATTCCTCAAGAATTGTGCGAACCCGACCGATTTAATCAAGAGGGAGGATCACCATGGAAAGCATCGTACGGCCGGGGTCCCTGGGGGACATACTCTTCCGGTGCCAGATAATCAGCGAAGACGACATTCGGGCAGCCCTCGACGAGCAGAAGGCATCGGGGTGCCGCTTTGGCGAGGCCCTCGTCAAGCAGGGGGTCGTTACCCAGGAGGACATCGACTGGGCCCTCTCCAACCAGCTCAACATTCCCTATGTTCGGCTCAAGCCGGCCATGGTGGATGAGGGGGCGGTGGCGCTGGTCCCGGCGCCCCTGGCGCGCCAGCACAACCTCATTCCCCTTATCGCCACCGGCGACGAGATCAGCATCGCCATCGCCGACCCCCTGAACGGCACCGCCATCGCGGCGGTGGAGAAGGCCGCCGGCTGCGCCGTGTCGGTGTCGGTGGGGCTTTTGCGGGAAATCCGCGAGATGCAGGAGCTCTTCTACGGGCCTCCGGAGGAGACCGACACCCTCGGCTTCCAGTCGGCCAGCTTCCCGGCCGCCGCCCTCACGGCCATCAACCACGACCTGACCGGCGCAAAATTTGTCGATTACCTTCTCCTCTTCGTGGTCCAGCAGAAGCTCTCGTCCCTCTCCCTGCAGCCCCTGGGGGATTCGGTGGCCGTGGTCTGCCGCCGGGGCGGGGTGGGGCGCGAGGTGGGGCGGCTCTCCCCCACCCACTACCCCGAGGTCGTCATGCGGGTGAAAAAACTGGGCAAACTGGTGGTGGGGGAGTTCGCCACGCGCGGGGTCTTCGCCTTTGGGTGGAAGGGGCGGACGATCCCGTTCCAGGTAGCGCTCCTGCGGGGGGAAGGGGGAGATTACCTCACCTTCAGGATGCGTGTTGACGCAGCTTTTCCCGACGCCGTGGCCGACATGGGGCTTCCGGATGCCACAGCGGCCCGCTTTGCGGAACTGGCTGCCGCAGGCCGGGGGATAGTGGTCGTGGGGGCCCGGGAAGAGGAGATGCGGGGCCGGCTCATGGAGCTTTACCTCCATGAGTGCGACACCGCCGGCAAGACAGTCATCATGGTGGGGAGCGGCCCGCCCCAAGGGGGGAGGCGCTTTCCCCGGGTACCGGTACCTGCCGGCACCGAGGTGGGTGCCGTGGTCATGGCGGCCCTTGAACACGATCCCGACATCCTGATCCTGGAGGATGTGGCCGACGGCAAGGTCTTCGCGGCCGCCTGCCGGGCTGCCCAACGGGGGACCCTCGTGGTGGCGGGGCTTGGCTGCGGTGACGGGGCCGGCGCCCTGCAGCAGCTCATCTCCTTCCGCGACAGGCACGTGCTCACCCCGGCCCACCTGCGGGGAATCATCGTCTGCGCCGGGGTGCGCACCCTCTGCCCCGACTGCCGCACGGCCGCCCCGTCCTCACTCGACGAGACGGAGCCCTCCTTCCGGGCGTCGGGGTGTCCGGCCTGCGGCCAGACCGGCTACGGGGGGACCCGCTTCCTCATGGACGTCATCACCTTCGACCAGCGGCTGCGGGAGTGCTTCGAGACGGTCCGCGATAGCAGCGAAGTGCTCGGTTTCCTGCGGGATCATGGCTGGCGGGGAATCGCCGAAGACGGGAGAAAGCTCCTTGCGGAAGGGGCCCTCTCCCGGGAAGATTACACAGCCTCCCTACTCAGCTGACGGAGACGGCATATGGCACGCATCGACACACTCTTTAAAATGCTCAAGGAACAGGGGGCCTCGGACCTCCACCTCTCCTCCGGGTCGCCCCCCATCTTCAGGCTCCACGGCGAGATGGCCCGCCAGAACTTCAAGCCCCTCACCAATGAGGAGTTGAAGGTCATCCTCTACGAGATCCTGACCGAGAAGCAGAAGGCCGACTTCGAGGCGCGCCACGACCTCGACTTTGCCTACGCCATCCCGGGGCTTGCCCGCTTCCGGGGCAACTATCTCATGACCCACCGGGGAATCGCCGCCGTCTTCCGTATCATTCCCAGCAAGATCCTCTCGGCCGACGATCTGGGGCTCCCCGAGGGGGTCCGGAAGATGACCATGTTCAAGAAGGGGCTCGTGCTGGTCACTGGCCCCACGGGGTCGGGGAAATCCACCACCCTGGCCGCCATGATCGACCTCATCAATATTACCCGCAAGGAGCACATCCTCACCCTGGAAGACCCCCTGGAGTTCATCCACGAGAACAAGATGTCGCTCCTGAACCAGCGGCAGATCGGCGAGCACTCCGACAGCTTCACCAATGCCCTCCGGGCGGCACTGAGGGAAGACCCCGACGTGATCCTCGTGGGCGAGATGCGCGACCTGGAGACCATCAGCCTCGCCATGAGCGCCGCCGAGACCGGCCACCTGGTCTTCGGGACCCTCCATACCAACTCGGCGTCCAAAACCATCGACCGGATCATCGACGTATTCCCCAAGGACGCCCAGGAGCAGACCCGCACCATGCTCTCCGAATCCCTCAAGGGGGTCGTCTGCCAGCAGCTTCTCAGGACCGCCGACGGAAAGGGGAGGGTGGCGGCCCTGGAGATCATGCTCGGCACCCCGGCCATCGGCAACCTGATCCGGGAGGGGAAGACCTTCCAGATTCCCTCCATCATCCAGACCGCCAAGCGGGATGGCATGCAGCTCATGGATCAGCACCTCCTGGACCTCTTGAAGATGAAGAAGATCAACCCCGAAGAGGCCCACCGCTGCTCCCAGGACAAAAAGCAGTTCGAGCAGTACCTGGCGGAGAAGCCGGCCCAGTAGAGCGTTTTTCCCTCAGACGGACTCCTCTTCCCGAGGGAAGGGGGCCCGCCTGAGGGATAGTCTCATGCAATCAGGCGCTCCACGAACTCCGTCATCAATCGCAGAACGACATCAGTCTGTTCATGGTGCGGAGTATGGCTGCACCTCTCCACCATCGCCTTCCGGACATCCCGTGCCTTTGCCGCGATCGAATCCACCTGCGCGACCGTGCCGTAGTTGTCTTCCGTCCCCTGCAGGAGCAGCACCGGACATTCTATGGATGGCAATGCATATTCGATATTCCAGTGCTTGAAACCCTCGCTGAGCCAGATGTCGGACCATGCCTTGAAGAGCCCCTCCGTCTTGTCTCCGTGATACCTGAAGAGCCCGCGCAATCCTCCCGCGTTGAAGGCATCAGTAGTGGCCCGGATGCCGGCCAGCGTCTCTTTCTCCACGAAAACATGGGCCGCCTCGCCGATGAACCCCTTCAGCCACGGAGGTTTTTCCGCCGCGGCAATCAGGCCGATACTCCCCCCGTCCGAGTGGCCGATCAGAATATAATCTTTCTCCGGGATCAGCCGTGCGATAACGTCAGGCAACTCGATCAGGGCAGAGCTGTGCAGAAAATGAATGTTCCTGGGGCCAGCAAGCGGCGAGGAATTGCCGTAGCCGAGACGGTCGTAGACAATGCCGGGACAGCCGGTTTCCTGGCAGAGCCCATGGGGGAACCCCTTCCACATGGCCGTGGAACCGAGCCCCTCATGGAGAAAGATCAGGTGGGGGCGGTCCGGTTTCCCGTCGATCAACTCGTAGTATATCTGTCTGTTCTGGCCGAGATTCAGGTGCGGCATGGGAAAAGTTCTCCTTGTGCGTGGCGTGGTTTCAGGAAGCGGCCGACTCCACGGGCCACCCTTTCTTACAGCTAATGCAGCCGTAAAAATACTGTCCGCTCTGGGGGCCGCTCTGGAACTGGCGGAGGCTCATCTCGGTGCCGCACTGGGGGCAACTTTTCGCCGTGGGCGTGGGAGCTGTGACGGTCGGCGAGGCAGAAGTCGTGCTGTCTGCGCCAGTGGAATCCTCCATCGGGCGGGTGCCGTTGCACTTCGGAAATGCCGTGCATCCCCAGAACTCGCGGCCTGCGTGGGCACCCTGGCGCGCCACCCGCGTCTTCATCTCCGCGCCGCATTTCGGGCATGAGGGAAAGCTGACCGCCGGTCGGGAATCTGCCGGAGTTCCCGGCGTTGTGGGCTTCTCCTGGGCCACGTGGATCATATCCCTGAGTTTGCGACCGTCGACCAACTCGATGTTCAGTCCCCGGACAAATGCCTTTGCCTCTTCGGTGTACTCGCCGGAGGTGACGAAGTACCCGCCAGCGGCCCCCCGAGAGGCCATCACCCCGTAAAACTCCCGCATCGGCTGCACCCCGACCTTGAATGCTTTCCACTGCTTGCACTGCACCAGATACGTCTCGGACTTCTGGCGGAGGATCAGGTCAATGCCGCCGTCGGGTCCGTTTCCTCCCTCCCTCGTAACCTGGAAGCCGGAGCGCCGGTAGTACTCGGCAACCAGCCGCTCGAAGTCTTCCCAACTCATTTCGTTCAGGGTGGAGAATCCCGGGCGTGATGCCACGGTGTTGTAAATCTTCTTCTGTCTGGCCGCGTTGATGGCCGACAACAACGCCGCAAGGCCAAAGGCGAAGGGAAGTACGTACTGGCCGAACGTCGCCAAGGTGGTAATGAGCCCCTTTACGAATGCATCGCCCATTTGGCCGGGGGCGACGGTTGGGGGCATCACGGGGCGCGACGCCACAGCATGGAGCACGAAATACGATACCATCGCCAGCGAGAGACCGGCCCACCAAGGGAGTTTGCTGGTCACCAAGATTACATCTTCAAGAGGGCTAGTTTTCTGTCGGGCCATGGAAAGTTCCTTGCTCGTATGGTTGGTTATTTGTGTCAGCCGCAGTACGTGCCAGGCTCCGCTTCTCGGGCCTGACCGATGGCGGCAAGGGTGGCCAGGAGTTCAGCAACCTTGTCGGTGCGGGTGCGCAGGAAGGCTCGGGATAAGGTCTTGGCGATGACCGGACCGGCGGCGTCCGTCAGGGTTGGCGCGCTCTGCCGCGCCGGAGGCCTCCCAGCGGCGGAGGAAGTCGGCGACGATGGCGGAGGTGGCGGGTGCTTCGGGCATGGTTCCCCCAAGAAGGTCATGGCATGGCAAAAACAGAGTACGGGGGCGAGATTAGCGCACTTTGGGGCCATTGTCGAGGGTCGGGGGGATTCTGGCTCTCATTGCGGGTCAGGGGTGAAAAAGACTCAAAAAAACCTTGCCAAAACACTGAATCGCGTGATATACAAACGGCTTCTGTGTCGGGGCGTAGCGCAGCCTGGTAGCGCACCTGCTTCGGGAGCAGGGGGTCGGAAGTTCGAATCTTCTCGCCCCGACCATTTTTTCCCGAACAATAGGGGGAGGTCACCATTCCGGTGAACCTCCCCTTTGTTTTTCCGCTTCAGCCTCGGTTTTCCCGGTGGGCGCCCCGGAGAAAATGATTGTCACCATCCGGTTGAAAATGCTACAAAATATAGGTTTTGCCGAAGGGGCACCAACGTTACGGGGTAGGCGGTCAGCCAGATGAAGTTCGACACGCTACACGACTTTCTGTCCGAGCTGGAGCGGCTCGGCGAGCTGCACCGGGTGCGGGTTGAGGTGGACCCGCTGCTGGAGGTGGCCGCTGTCACCGACCGGGTGAGCAAGACCACCGGCGGCGGTCCGGCGCTCCTCTTCGAGCGGGTGTCGGGAGCGGCGGTTCCGGTGGCCACCAACCTCTTCGGTTCCCCCCGGCGGATGGCCCTGGCCCTGGGGGTGGCTTCCCTCGATGATCTTGCGGCCCGGATGGAGGCGCTCCTGGCGCAGCTCCCTCCGGGCCAAGCCTCCCAGGGACTGGCAGCGCTGCCGCTCCTGGAGGAGTTCCGGCGCTTCGCCCCGGTGGTTGCCGGCGCGGCGGGGTGCCAGGAAGTCGTCGATGAATCTCCCGATCTGGCCCATTACCCCTTCCTCCAGTGCTGGCCCGGTGACGGCGGGCGCTTCATAACCCTCCCCCAGGTATTCACCCGGGACCCGGAAACCGGCCTTCCCAACTGCGGTATGTACCGGGTGCGGGTTTTCGACGACAACAGTGTCGGCATCCGCTGGCATGCCGGGCGGGGTGGCGAGCTCCACTGGCGGAAGTACCGGGAACGGGGTGAGCGGATGTCGGTGGCGGTGGCGCTGGGGGGAGACCCGGCGGCCATGGTGGCGGCAACCCTGCCGCTCCCCGAGAATGTGGACGAGATGCAGTTTGCCGGCTGGCTGCGGCGTGCGCCCCTGGAGATGATCCGCTGCCGGACGAACGAACTTTTTGTCCCCGCCGGTGCGGAGATGGTCATCGAGGGGTACATGGAACCGGGGGAGACGGCCCTGGACGGACCCTTCGGCAACCATACCGGTTTCTCCATGCCGCCGGCAGAGGTGCCGGTCATGGGTGTCACGTGTATCACCCGGCGAAGGGATTGCATCTATCCCGCCACGGTGGTGGGCCCCCCCCCCGCGGAGGACTGCTTCATGGCCAAGGCGGCGGAGCGGCTCTTTTTCCCTCTGTTGCGACGCCGGTGGCCCGCCATCGTCGACATCAACCTCCCCCTGGAGTGGATCTTCCACGGCGGTGCCATCGTTTCGGTGCGTGACGCGGGGGTGGGGGGCGCCCGGCGGCTCGTGGAGGAGGTGTGGGCGTCGGGGATGCTGGGAGCGGCCCGGCTCCTGGTGGTGGTGGACGACGACACCGATGTCCGCGACCTCTCCCGGGTGGCGTGGCGGGTCATGAACATGGCCGACTGGCGGAATGATCTCTTCGTGGAGGAGGGAGGGGGGACGCCTCCCTTGCCGTGGCTCGGGGCGCGGCTTGGGATAGACGCCACCCGCAAGGAACGGTTCCGTTCCGTCGCCCCGGAGTTCGGGATGGACGACGCCACGAAACGTCAGATCAAAGAACGGTGGAGGGAGTACGGATTTTGACGGCGAGACGTTGGGTGTGGGGATGGGCTCTGCTGCTCTGCTTTCTGGTGACGCCGGGGTGCTACTACTTCCGACTGGCGGCCGAGCCCCTGCAGAAGCCGCGGTTCGTGACGGTGAAGCCGGCGGACGAGGTCTATGCCACGGTGAGGAGCCTGCTTCTGAAGGACGGCTACGTGATTGAACAGGAGGACCCGAAGGAACGGACACTTCTGACGGAATTCCGCCACTTCTCGACCCGGGCCGGCGGGGTGACCCAGCCGGAGGGGGGGCGCCTCTACTACCACAAGCTCCGGGTGACGGTAGGGGGGGGTGAAGAGGGTGCCGCGGTGGAGCTGGAATCGGTTGACCTTGAGATCCGCTCCAGCTACGTCTATGACGAGGGGGGGAAGGTCCTCTCCTTCAAGAAGCGCTACCTCTATGAGCAGTATCCCAGCATGTTCGACCTCTCTTCGGTGAACTGGGAGCTTGGCCGGATGAGGGGGTACCTGGAAGGGACCCTCGCGGGAGGGAGAAAGCATGGTAAGTGAGGAAAGGGTGACGATGGGACTGTTCGGGAAGCTCAAGGTGTTTCTGGAGATGATCAAGTTCTCCCACACGGTCTTTGCCCTCCCCTTCGCCTTTACGGGGGCGGTGCTGGCGGCCGGGGGGCTTCCCACGGCGTACCAGGCGTTCTGGATCCTGATGGCGATGGTGGGGGCCCGAACCGCGGCCATGGGGATGAACCGCGTGATCGATGCGGAGATCGACGCCCGCAACCCCCGCACCGCCGGCCGCGCCATCCCGGCGGGGCTCATCGGCCGGGGGACTGCGATCGCCTTCATCGTCCTCTCCACGCTCCTCATGTTCTACGCGGCTCACCGGTTGAACCCCCTCTGCCTCTATCTCTCGCCGGTGGCGCTCTTCTTCCTTGTCCTCTATTCCTACTGCAAGCGGTTTACGGCACTGGCCCACGTGGTCCTCGGCATCTGCCTGGCTGCGGCCCCCCTGGGGGCGTGGATCGCCATCAGGGGGACGGTGGAGCTTCCCGCGGTGCTCCTGGCCCTTGCGGTCCTCTTCTGGGTGGCCGGCTTCGACATCCTCTACGCCCTCCAGGACCTGGAGTTCGACCGGGGCGCCGGGCTCCACTCGATTCCGTCGCGGCTCGGGGTGAGCGGATCACTCTGGACCGCCCGCCTCTTCCATCTGGCGATGGTGGCGCTCCTGGCGGGGCTTTTTGTCGCCGCCGGCCTCGGCGTCTGGTACCTGGCGGGGTTCGGGCTCTGTGTCGCCATGCTCCTCTACGAGCACTGGCTCCTGCGGGGGGGTGACCTCTCCCGGCTGGACGCCGCCTTTTTCGCCATGAACGGCTACATCAGCATCACGCTCTTCGTGGCCACGCTGGTCGATGTGCTGGCGCGGAAGGGGGGGGCATGAGCGGCACGATTCTCGTGGGGATAACCGGAGCCTCCGGGTCGGTCTACGGGCTGAGGCTCTGCGAAGAGCTCCTCAAGGCGGGGAAGCGGGTGGTGGTCACCGTCAGCAGCGCCGGCATCGGCGTGGTGCGGGAGGAGACCAATCTCGACCTTTCCGGCGGCGAGGAAGAAGCGGCTGCCCGGCTGCGGGAGCTCTTCGGGGCTTCGCCGGAGCAGCTGGCCTACCATGGCGCCGACAACCTCTTTGCCCCGCCGGCCAGCGGCTCGGCGGCCCCCGACGCCATGGTCGTGGCTCCGTGCAGCATGGGGACCCTGGCCCGGGTTGCGGCCGGCCTCTCGGGAACGCTCCTGGAGCGGTGCGCCGACGTCATGCTCAAGGAGGGGCGCCCCCTGGTCATCGTACCCCGGGAGACCCCCCTTTCCGCCATCCATCTGGAGAACATGCTGAAGCTTGCCCGGCTCGGGGTGCGGGTCGTGCCGGCCATGCCCGCCTTCTACCACCGGCCCCGGACCCTGGACGACCTGGTGGACTTCGTGGTGGGCAAGGTGCTCGACACCCTCGGCGTTCCCCATGAACTCTTCACCCGTTGGGGGACCCCATGATCACACTTGCTTCCATTTCAGAAAAAGTTCATGCCGGAGAGCGGATCACCGACGAAGAGGCCCTGTTCCTCTTCGAGTCCCGGGACCTCATCGCCGTGGGGGAACTGGCCGCGGCCGTGAACCGGCGCCGAAACGGCGACCGGGTCTTCTTCAACGTGAACCGCCACATCAACCACACCAATATCTGCGTGAACCGCTGCTCCTTCTGCGCCTTCTACCGCACCGCCGACCAGCCCGGCGCCTACCTCTACGACCTGGAGGAGATCCGCAACCGCGCCACGGAGGCCCATGCCCAGGGGGCCACGGAGATCCATATCGTCGGCGGTCTTCACCCGGACCTCCCCTTCGATTTCTACCTGGAGATGCTCCGGACCGTGAAGGAGGTCTCCCCCGACCTCCACGTGAAGGCCTTCACCGCCGTGGAGATCGAGTACCTCTCAAAGCTGGCCGGCCTCTCTGTGGCCGGGACCCTGGCGGCGCTGCAGGAGGCGGGGCTCGGGTCCCTTCCCGGCGGCGGCGCCGAGATCTTCGCCCCGGCGGTCCGCAACCGGCTCTGCCCCGAGAAGATCAGCGGCGAGCGGTGGCTCGCCGTCATGGAGGAGGTCCACGGGGCGGGCTTGAAGTCTAATGCCACCATGCTCTTCGGCCACATCGAGAGCCATGCCGACCGGGT
This sequence comes from Geobacteraceae bacterium, assembly GCA_905339345.1. Classification (GTDB taxonomy): domain Bacteria; phylum Desulfobacterota; class Desulfuromonadia; order Geobacterales; family Geobacteraceae; genus Geobacter. Next base: position 10,394 of record CAJPFF010000160.1, read on the forward strand.
CGACCACATGCACCGGCTGCGGGAGCTCCAGGACCGGACCGGCGGGTTCCAGGTCTTCATCCCCCTGGCCTTCCAGAAGGAGAACAACCCCCTGGGGCACCTGAAGCGCCCCGGCCCCGGCGGGGTCGACGCCCTGAAGACCCTGGCCGTGGCCCGGATATATCTCGACAACTTCGCCAACATCAAGGCCTACTGGGTGATGCTGGGGCTGAAGACCGCCCAGGTGGCCCTCTCCTTCGGGGTGAACGACCTGGACGGCACCGTGGTGGAGGAGAAGATCGGCCACGACGCCGGCGCCGCCACCCCCCAGACCATGGGGCGCGACGACATCGTGGCCCTGATCCGGAAGGCGGGGCGGGTGCCGGTGGAGCGGGATACGCTCTACAACGAGCTGAGGGTGTACTGACCATGGATACCGTTATGGGGAAAATCGAACGGGGCGAGACCATCGACCGCGCCGAGGCCCTCCGGCTCCTTCTGGAGGCCGACCTCTTGACCCTGGGGCGCCTGGCCGACGGCATCCGCCGGCGGCTCCACCCCGAGGAGGTCGTCACCTTCGTGGTGGACCGCAACGTCAACTACACCAACGTCTGCGAGTCCAAGTGTAAATTCTGCGCCTTCTACCGGGACGAGGGGGCTGCCGACGCCTACCTCCTGGCCGAGGAGGCCATCTACGCCAAGATTGCCGAGCTGGTGGAGCACGGCGGGACCCAGCTCCTCATGCAGGGGGGGCTCCACCCCCAGCTGGGGGTCGAGTGGTTCGAGGAGCTCTTCCGGGGGATCAAGACGCGGTTTCCCCAGGTCCAGAACCA
>CAJPFF010000161.1 GCA_905339345.1 Geobacteraceae bacterium
AAGGCCGCCGACGTGACGACCCACAGCGACACCGGCCTGACCGCCGGCACCACCTACACCTACCGGGTGAGCGCCAACAGCGCCGCCGGCTATTCGCTGCCGAGCGGCGAGCAGACGGCCCCCACCAAGCCGGCAGCCCCCACGCTGAATGTGCCAAGCGGCATCACCGCCACCGATGTGACCCTGACCTGGACCAACGTCGCCGGCGAAACCGGCTATATGGTCGAGTACAAGATCGGCGCGGGGGGGACGTGGGGCGATCTGGCCACCAAGGGGGTGGACGTCACGACCCACACCCATTCCGGCCTCACGGCAAATACCACCTACTACTACCGGGTGAGGGCCTACAATGCCGGGGGGGACTCGGCCTACAGCGGCGAGCAGGCTGCGTTGACCAGATTCGTCAGCACGACCCTCTCCAGCGCCATCGGAGCGGCTGTCGACAAAATCGACCTTGTCTGGGCAGACCTGACCGGCGAAACCGGCTACACCGTCCAGTACGTGGCCTGCAACCAGAACGGCGCCACGAACGGGGCCACGTACTGCACGAACACGGCCTACTACAGCACTACCTGGACCACCCTTGCCACCCTGGGGGCCGATGTAACGACCTACCAGGCAGCCTCTCTCACCGCCGGCTATGCCTACCGGTTCAGGATCATCGCCAACACCACCGGCAATACGTCTGATCCCAGCAACGACATCATCGCCTGGACCCGCCTGGCGGCACCGGTCGTTACCGTCACGCCCGCGTCGGAGACCTCCCTTACCCCATCGTGGCCCGACATCGCCGGTGAGACCAACTACACCCTGGAGCGCAAGCAGGGTGCCGGCGGAACCTGGGCCGAGGTGACGGGCGCCATCGGCATGGCCGTCAACACCACTTCCAAGACCGACACCGGCCTCTCCCTCTCCACGGAATACTGCTATCGGGTCAAGGCATACAGCACCAACGCCAACGGTCCCCCCCCCGTCTACAGCAACGAGCCGTGCCTCTTCACGCCGCTGGCTGCGCCGACCCTCAACGCGCCGACTGCCACGGCGACCCAGGTGGACCTCTCCTGGAACAACGTTGCGGGGAACACCGGCTACGAGGTGCAGATGCGCACCATGAGCACCTCCTACGCCCACTATCCCGCCTCTTACTGGAACCAGGAGTATGCCTGGGGGGCCTGGACCGCCGCGGCAACCCTGGCGACGAACACCACAACCCACTCGCAGACCGGCCTGACGGCCGGCTACACCTACCAGTTCCGGGTGCGGGACACCTATTCGGGGGGAACCTCCGCCTGGAGCGGCACCCAGTGGATCACCACCATTCCTCCCGCGCCGACCCTGAACCTGCCGACGGCCGCCTCAACAACCCAGCTCAACCTGGCCTGGAACAACAACTACGGCGAGACAGGCTTCAAGCTCGAATGGAAGGCCCGGAGCGGCGCCGATTGCACCGCCGGCGCCTGGAACGGCCCCATCAGCATCGCTCAGAATGTTGTCAGCTACAACCATACCGGCCTTACCGCCGGAACGTACTATTGCTACCAGATGTATGCCGTCGACGGCGCGGGGAACTCCCCCTACAGCTCGGTGCAGAGCCAGACGACCCTGGCCGTGGCGCCGACCCTCAATGCGCCGTCGGGCGTTACCGCGTCCCAGGCGGTCCTGACCTGGAACAACGTGACCGGCAACAGCGGCTACCGGATCGAGCGGAAGACGGGGGCCGGCGGCACCTGGGGCACCGTCACCACCACTGCCGCCGATGCCGTCACCTACACCAATACGGGGCTGGCGGCGGGCACTCTCTACTACTATCGGGTGAGCACCATGAACGGCGGGGGAGCCTCGGCAGCCAGCAACGAGCAGCCAACCACCACTACGCCGATCGCCCCCATCGTGACGGCAACCACCATCTCCGCGGAGCGCATCGACCTCTCCTGGCCAGTGGTGCCCGGGGCCACCAACTACAAGGTCGAACGGAAAGAGGGGGCCGGGGCCTACGGCGAGATTGCCAACGTCTCGGCGGCCTATGTGGAAAAATACTGCGGCTACGACTATCCCACCGTCGGCTGCCCGTCGCTCTCGGCGGTTACGACCAGCTACCAGAGCGGCACCCTGACCGAGAACACCATCTACTGCTATCAGATCAAGGCCTGGAACAGCACCGGCGGCGATTCTCCGGCCAGCGTCGAGAAGTGCTCAACCACCTCGGCCATGGCGAATCAGAACGTGACCGCAACGGCCATCAATGCCTTCAAGGTCAGGGTTGACTGGACGACCCTCGCCTGTGCCCCCAATCCGTGCGACACTCCCCAGGGATTCGAGATCCAGAAGCTGGTGCGTGACGGCATCTGGGTGACGATAGCTACGGTTGACGGGGCTGATACCAGCTACACCGACAACCACGCTGTGGATCCCGGCAGGAAATACAGCTACCGGGTGCGGGCCTACAGCGACGCCGACCGCTCACCCTTCAGCGAGGCGTCGGCCATTACCCCTCCGTACGTGGCCGGGGAAACGAACTGCAAATGAATGGCCGTGACGTTGACGGCCTTCTGGAAAAAGGAGAGCAGTGAATGAAGCGGTTGATACTTTTCGCCTTGGCCGGCTCCATCTCTCTGGGGGCCGTCCTGGCCGCGGCTGAGGAACCGCGTGGAACCCTCACGGGCCGACTTCTCATGAAGGGGGGGAAGCCCATGGCCGGCGGCACGGTGTTCCTGTTCGCCGCCGAGGCCGGTCCTCCGCCGGCGCCCGAGCGCTACTGGAGGGTTCCCGACGAGGTCATGACCCTTGACTCGGCCGGCCGCTTCACCATGGAGCTTGTCCCTGGCAGCTACCACGTGGGAGGGGTGAAGCGGGAAAAAGAGCAGGAGATCGGCCCACCGCGGGCCGGCGATCACTTCCTCACGAGCCGCGACGAAAAGGGAGAGCCCCGGCCCTTCACCGTCAGGGGAGGGGAGACCACCGACATCGGCTCCCTGGGCGAGGCGGTCCCGTTTGATCCGGCGCTCACCAGGAAGCGCGAAGGCACCACCGGCATCGAGGGAACGATTCTCGATGCTGCCGGAAAGCCCGTGGCAGGCGCTCTGGTCTTTGCCTACCCGAATCCGGACATGTCCGGCAAGCCGCTCTTCGTCTCCGATCGGACCGGCGCCGACGGCAGGTATCTGCTCCGGGTGAGCGAGGGGGGAAGGTATTTCCTCAAGGTGCGCGATGTGTACGGCGGCGGCCCGCCAGTGCAGGGGGCGGTCATGGGGGCCTACGGCGATGGGAATCCGCTGCCCCTTGCGGTGAAAACAGGGGTGGTGACGCCGGGAGGCGACATCCGGGTGATCCGGTTTACCCGGCACGGGCGCAAGGCAGGGCCAGATCCCGTGGATCCTCCCGGAACGGAATGAAGAGTAGCAACGGCGTACAAAAGGCCGGACCATTGAGATAGTGGCCCGGCCTTTTGTCGTGGGGAAAGGTGTGGCGTGTCCGGCTCAGCGCCCCTGGAAGGGCGAGGCGAGCGATACGCTGATGGTCCGGCCCCCCTGGGAAAATTTCACGCGCCGCTCGCCGATCTCGACGACCCGGGCGCCGGCAACCTCGGCCCCTTCTCCCACAAGATTCCCGTTCACCACGGCGCGCCGAAGCCCCCGTTCCTCCTGCCAGGCGATGCCGGATACGGTGATGTCCGCGCCCGGATACTCGGAGGGTGCCGGCTGCTCCGCCACGGCGGGGCGCTGAACCGGTATCGGTGCCGGCGCAGCGGGTGGGTAAGGTCGGGGTAACGGCGGCGCCTGTCTCGTTGCACCGTGTGTCTGCCGTATCGCCTCCGGCGCTGAATACGGTTTGACCGATTTGGAGGACTCGACTGACGGTGGAGGCGGCACCGTGACGGGGGAACTCTCCTCGGGAGGCACTTCGTTCTTTACCGTAATCCGTGCCTGTAACGGTATGCGTTCCGTCTGGTTTCCCGTCAGCACGATGCCTCCTCCCACTCCTGCCGCCAGGATGCCGATGCCGGCGGTGACAAGGATCAGCGGCTTTACCGATGATGGCCGGGGCCCATTGCCGCGCGGGGTGGCGAGGACCTCGGGGCGGAGGTCGACACTTCCCCCTTGCCGGGCCTTTCGTTCCTGTTCCATTTTCCTCAGTGCATCGAGTATGAGGCTCATCGGGTCAACTCCTTGTTCGATCGTTTCCGCGTTGATTTTTCGGTGGGGTCGTGCCCCGCGGTTGCGCGGGGCGGGGGAGTTTTGCCCGGCGCTGCCGGCCCGGTCAGGGAAGGGCTCACGGGGGGTGGGGAACTGTTGCCGCCGCGCGACCGGGCAAAGGTCACGATTGCCAGGGCTGCGGCAACGATCAGGACAGCAGCGGCCGTTCTGTGCCACGTTGTGACGGCGCGACGGTTCCCCGGGCGCACGTCGGCAATGGCGGTGGCTGCCATGGGGGGCGAAACCTCAGGTGCTTCCGTGGTGTAGGCAAGGAGGAGCGCCCGGTCGCAGGCGGCATTGATGAGCCGGGGAAGCCCCCCGGAAAAGCCGAAGATTTTCTTCACGGCGCCGAGGGAGAAGATTACCGGCTCCCGCCCCCCGGCGGCGATCCTGATCCGGTGGCGGATATAGTTTTGCGTGTCGTCGAGCCCCATGGGCTCCAGGTGGTAGCGGACCGTGATCCGCTGGTCCAGCTGGCGGAGTTCCTGACGGGCCAGAAGGCGTCTCAGTTCCGGCTGCCCCACGAGCACGATCTGGATCAGTTTGTCCCGCTCTGTCTCCAGGTTGGAGATGAGCCGGATCTGTTCGAGGACCTCGGGGGAGAGGTTCTGGGCCTCGTCGATGACCAGAACCACCGTGCGGCCGGCCCGGTTCTCGTCCAGGAGGAAGCGGTTGAGCGTTTCCAGGAGTTCGCTCTTCTCGGTGCTCCCGCAGGGGAGGCCGAACTCCCGGGTGATCCCCTGGAGGAGGCCCAGGGGTGAGACCGTCGGGTTGAAGATGAGGGCGGTCCGGTGGGTTTCGGGGTCGAGCTGGTTGAGGAAGGTCCGGATGACGGTGGTTTTGCCCGTTCCCACCTCCCCCGACAGCTCGATAAAGCCGGCGTGGGTGTCGATGCCGTAGAGGAGGTGGGCGAACGCCTCCTGGTGGCGGGTGCTGAGGAAGAGGAACGCCGGGTTCGGGGTGAGGGCGAAGGGGCGTTCACTGAAGCCGTAATGGTTGCAGTACATGGGTTTCCTTTGCTACCCCGCCATGGGCAGGTGGATGCTGAGGGTCGTCCCCTCGCCGCGGCGGCTTTCCACCGCGATGCGGCCGTGGTGTTCCTCAACGATGCGCTGGGTGATGGAGAGACCAAGCCCCGTGCCGGCCCCCTTGCGGGTGAAGAAGGGTTCGAAGATGAGGGGGAGGTCGGCGTCGGCGATGCCGGGGCCGGTGTCGGCCACGGTGATGGAGGCGGTCCCGTTGGCCGCGGCGGTCCCCACGGTGATCCGTCCCCCCTTCGGCATTGCCTCCAGGGCGTTCTTGACCAGGTTCAGGAGAGCCTGCTTTATTTTATCGATGTCGAATCTGAAGGTGGTCAGCTCGCCGGGGGCGAAGGAGAGCTCCACCCCCTGCCGCTCGCACTCCCGGCGCAGCAGCAGGAGCGTGTCGGAGACCACCCGGTTGAGGTCCCCCTGGCGAAACTCGGCCTTGGGAGGGGTGGAGAAGTTGAGGAGCGCGGCAATGAGGCGCTCGACCCGCTCGATCTCCTGGAGGGCCCGGCGCATGAGGGCCTGGTTGTCCGGGTCGAGTCCGGCCCGGTCGTGGAGATCGTCCAGCAGCAGCGACACGCCGGTGAGGGGGTTGCGCACCTCGTGGGCAATGCCGGCGGCCAGTTTGCCCAGCGAAGCGAGGCGGTCGAGCCGCGTCATCTCCTCCCGCAGTTCCTCCTTCTCGGTCTCGTCCCGCATGGTGACGGTGATCCCCGCGGCGTCCGGTCCGGCATTGATCGGGAAGAAGCCCACCTCCAGATGGAGGGTTGTGCTGTTGCGCTCGATGGTGAGGGGCTCGCGGCCGTAACCCGTGTGGCCCGCCAGGATCTGCCTGACCCGCTCGGGCATGTCTCCCCACTGGCTGAACAGCTTCCTGTAGTGCATGCCGAGCCGGGCCCCGTCACCCAGCAGCCGTTTCCCCGTGCCGTTGATGGAGGTGAGGAGGCCGTCTGGGGACAGCGTCATGATGGCGCTGGAGATGCTCTCAAGGACGCTCTCCTTGAAGTTCCGCTCCTCCATGATGTGGCGTCGGGAGAGCTGGAGTTCCTCCAGGGTGCGGAGAAGGTTGCTCTTGCGAACCTCCAGCTCTGCGGCCATCCGGTTGAAGGAGTCGGCAAGTTCCCCCACCTCGTCCCGGGCGATTACTTCCACCCTGCTGTCGGTTTCACCGCCGGCGAGCCTCCGGACCCCCTCGGTGAGGAGCGCCAGGGGGCGCGTGACGCCCCGGGAGAGGAGCCAGGCGCAGATCACCACCAGGAGGCTCGTGGCTGCAAGAATGATGATGGAGAGGCGCAGGTGCGCCCTGAGCTGCTGGTTGATGAGTGCCGCGCCGGTGCGGGCGGTTTCGTGGAACTGGTCCACCTGGAAGCCGATGGTCACCCCGCCGAAGATGCCGTGCCGGCGGTAGTCGCCGGTGCCGTAGGGGATAGGCGCGAAGGCCATGACCTTCTTGGCTCCCCCCACGTTGGTGATGTCCACGTATCCCGACTTCCGCTCCCGGACCAGTTCGGCCACCCGCGGGTAATTGGGGTGAATGAAACCGGCGTAATCGAAATTGTAGGGGATGCGTCCCTTATCCACGTCCTCCCGGGAGGAGTCGGCCCTGTAGGGGGGAACGAGCTTCCCTTCGTTGTCGACCCCCCGTATGTCCCAGAACTTGGGGTGGGTGATGATCCACCCCTCGTCGTCAAAGAGAAAAGCGTAGTTGCCGCTTTTGTAGGAAGGGAAGACCACGAGCCGGTTTTGGCCGGGGCTGATGTGCTGGGAGAACTCCATCAGGTGCCGGTGGTCGAGGGAGAGGACCACAATGCCGTCAAACGCCCCATTCCCGTCGAACAGGGGAGTGGCGAAGCGGATCACCCCCCGGTATTCCCTGCCGCCGTAGGCTGTCTCCGGTTCCGTTGCCCCGGCCAGCTGGTCCTTCTTCCCCACATGGAACCCGGTGAGGCGGGAGACGTAGACCTCTCCCCGCTTGAGCCCCTTGGCCCGGAGGAAGTACTCCTCGCTCCGGAACTCGGTGTCAGCGGGGTTGGCAACGTTACGGAGGCCGTCCTTCTGAACGATGGCGCCGTCGCGGATGACGAAGGTCTCCTGTCCGGTGCGGTCGATGATGGCGAGGGACGAGTAGCGGGGAATCCACTCCCGCACCTCGCGGGGGGCAGTGGCGGTGCCGTCCCGGCGCCAGATCTCTCCCTTGCGGCTTTCATAGAGGGCTTTGAGGATGGCCGGGGTACGGGGGAGGTTAGTGCAGAGGAGAAGGTCGGCCTCGCACTCCTCCAGGAAATTGGAGATGGATTCCGCCACCTGTTCCGCTCGCAGTCGAAGGCTCTCGGAAGCCTGACGGTCGGCCGTGGTGGCGATCCGGTCGGCCAGCATCTCCCGTACGGTCCCCAGGTTGAGGACTAGAATGGCCGAGGAGACCAGGAGCGGCACCAGCGACAGCACCAGCAGCGCGATAAGGATTTTCTGGAAGAGGGAGAGGCGCTTCATTTTCTCCCCCCGGCCATGCGTGCCGATTCGGGGCAGCGCCGCAGCCACGCCATGAAGAGGGGGCCGGTGAGGGTTCCGAGCCCCGCGATGGCGAAGGCGATTCCCCATTCGCTCTTCAGCAGCGGAAGCACGGCCGAGTAGTTGATGAGGACGAGCATGATGAAGATTTGCGCCGCACAGAGGAGGAGCAGCCAGCGGGTCTTGTCGGACATGAAGGATACCTGTACGCGGACCTCGATGGGATCGGATCAGAAGGAGTCTGAATCGGGGGAAGTGGAGCGAGTATAGCGGGTTTCCACCTTACGGGCAACGGCTTTGAATGATCTGTTACTTTTTTGTTTCTGGGTAATTGCGAGGAAATACCTGGACATATCTGATGGTTAACATAAAAGGCCCCGCCGGAGCGGGGCCTTGTGGTGAAGCGATGCGTGAGTCTGTTTCTAGCGGGAGACGCCGCGCTGCGTGGTGGGGGTGAAGCCGAGGAAGTCAGCCCAGCCGCGGATGAAGCTTTCCATGAAAACGCTGCGGGCCGAGGGGACGGCAACCGCGATCTCGACGGGTTTGGCCGCCTTGGCCGGCCGCAGTGCCAGGCTCAAGACAGCCCCGGCAATCAGGAGCGAACCGGCCAGGGTGAAGGATGTCGTGAAGCTGCCGGTTTGGGTGTTGAGCATCTCGGAGACGCGGCCCATCACAAAGCCACCCACGCCCCAGGCGGTGAAGAGGACGCCGTAGTTGAGGCCGTAGTTCTTGAGTCCCCAGTAGTCCTTGCTGAAGGAGGGGAAGAGGGAGAGGTTCGCACCGTAGTTGAAGCCGATGAAGGTGGCGAGCAGCACGATGAGGGCTGCATTGGGGTGCCCGGCACCCACCAGGGGGATCGCGGCGAACATGAGGGCCGCCTGGAATACGAACACGATGCAGAGGGTTGCCATGCGGCCGATCTTGTCGGAGAGGATGCCGGCCACAACCCGGCCGCCTGCGTTGCCCAGTGCCATGATGGCAACCGCCAGGAACGCCATGGGACCCATGCTCTTCTTGGCAATGCCGGCCACGCTGCCGATGACCATGAGGCCGGCGCCGGCGCCGATGAAATAGGTGATCCAGAGGATATAGAACTTGCCGGACTTGAGCATCTCGCCTGCCGTGGCGTTCACCGTCGGCTTGGCCGGAGCTGCCTTGACCGTGCCGTCAGCCGTGGGGGCGTCGGCGGGAACATACCCGGCAGGGGGGTTCACCAGGAGGAAAGAGAGACCGCAGACCACCACCGTGAAGGCGGCAGCCAGGACCAGCATGGAATTCTGGATGCCCATGGAGCCCAGGAGCCAGGTGGAAACCGGAGCGATGTAGACCGGTGCCAGGCCGAATCCGCCCACCACGATGCCGGCGATGAGGCCGGTCTTGCTGGAGGGGAACCACTTGAGGGCCGGCGGGGTTGCCGCCGAGTAGCCGAAGCCGAAGCCGGAGCCGGCCAGGACACCGAAGCCGAGGACCCATGCCATGTAGCTGTTGCTCTGGGAGAGGAGGACGAAGCCGGCGCCCACCAGGAGGCCGCCGATGAGGGCCGTGCGGGCCGGGCCGATCTTGTCCTGGGCCTTGCCGGCCACGATCATGGAGAATGCGAAAGCAAGGCAGCAGATCGCGTAGGGGTCGTTGATGGAGGCCGGATCCCAGTTGAATGCCCCGGGGCCCCCCTTCTCGATGGAGGTCTTGATCGCCCCCTTAAAGATACTCCACGCGTAGAGAACTCCGAGGGCCAGGTTGATGCCCGTCCCGGCAAGAGTTACTTGCCATCCCCTGTTCTTGGTCGTGTCCGACATGTTTGATACCTCCTCTTATGGACGTTCGCAACATTTAGCGATTTTTCATACACGCTATCCTTCAGCAACTTGCATACCATTGTTATACAATTGCGTATATTTAATAAAATTACGATAAAACAACATGTTACTTCAGGTGTCCCTTTTCGGTCACGCTGAACGGTGCGCCCTATGATTCGCAATCATGCAAAATTTGGTTATACGTTTTAGTGAGCTTTAAGGTGATGACAAGGCATGGGATGGCAGGAGTAATCAGTTAAATTAAATAGTTACGTGTGATGTTGGCGCAGGTGCGATTGATTCGCACAAATGCGAGGAGGATAGTTGCCGCAGTAAAACGAAAAAGGCCCGCGAAAAGCAGGCCTTTTTTAGTGAAAGTAAAAACAATCGGCGCTATCCCACCTCGGCATACTCCCGCTCCCGGAATTCCACGCCGAGGGACTCGGCAAGGGTGCGGACGGCGGCCACGTCGAGCCCGGGGACGGTGACGGCAGTGGCCACCACCTTCGGGATATGCTTGGTCGCTTCCGTGAGAAACCGGCAGATGCCGTCGAAGCCCGCCGGACCGAAGGGGGTGTTGCAGAGGCGGGCGTAGGTTTCTGCGTCGGCGGCGTTGAGGCTTACGGAGACGCAGTCCACGAGGCCCGCCAGTTCCGGCAGGACGTTGTGTCCGTGGACCAGGTTCGCCTGGCCGTCGGTGTTGATCCGGATGCGGAGGCCCCGCTTTTTGAGTGCGGCGGCCACCTCCCGGATGAGGTCAATGCGGAGCATCGGCTCGCCGTAGCCGCAGAAGACCACCTCGTCCACGGGCCCGGGATCGCCGATGGCGGCCATCACCTCGTCGAAGTTCGGTTCGTGGTCCAGCTGGAGATAGTGCCCCTTCACGGTGAAGTCGTCGAACTTGGCGCAGAAGGAGCAGCGGTTGGAGCAGCGGTTGGTGATGTTGAGGTAGAGGGAGTTCCTGATCCGGTACGCTATTCGGGCCGCCTGGTCCTTCTCGCCGATGTTGAAGAGGCGACGGGCGTTCAGGGACGTGATCCGCCCCACGTCCTCCAGGGTGAGCCCCTTCAGTTCTGCCACCTTTGCGGCGGTCAGCCGCACGAAGGCCGGTTCGTTTCGCTTCCCCCGGTGGGGAACCGGCGGGAGGTAAGGGCAGTCGGTTTCGACCAGAAGGTGCTCAGTCCTGATGCCGCGCACCACCTCGCGGAGCTGCTCGTTTGAGGGATAGGTGATAGTGCCGGGGATGGAGATGTAAAACCCCATCTCCACACATTCCCGCGCCATGGCCAGGTCGCCGGAGAAGCAGTGGAGGACGCCCCCCACTTCGGCAGCCTTCTCCTCCCGCAGGATCGCCATTACCCGCCCGTGGGCCTCCCGGTCGTGGACGATGATCGGCAGCGCCAGCTCCCGGGCGAGCCGGATGAAGCGCCGGAAGACCCGCTCCTGCTCGTCGCGGGGGGAGCGGTCCCGGTAGAAGTCGAGGCCGATCTCGCCGATGGCCACCACCTTCGGGTTTCCCCGGGCCAGGTCGCGGACCACCTCATAGCAACGTTCGTTCACCCGCGATGCGTCGTGGGGGTGGACACCGACGGTGCAGTAGATATGGTCGTATGCGCGGGCCAGCTCGCAGGCGGCCTGGCTCGATTCCAGATCGGCGCCGACGGTGACGATGTGGGAGAGTCCCGCCTCGGCGGCGCGACCGAGCATGTCGTCGAAATCGGTGGCAAAGTCGCGGCTGTCGATGTGGGCATGGGTGTCGATGAGGAATCCGCTCTCGTTCATGGTTAGTCCTTTTGGAGATAATGCAACAAAAGGCGGCATGGTTGATGCCGCCTCCTGAATGATATTCAATGACTATAGAACTATCACGAAAGCCTGTGCGCTGGCAAGGGCGCACCGCCACTGTTTTTCGGCCGTGAGGCTGCATCCCCCTGCAATTTCCGCAGTGATCGGAGAGCATCCCTTGTTCCCGGTTCATGTTACATGATATACGGTAGGGCATGATATGCATATGACGGGAGGTTGATGGATTTGTCGGGGAAAACAGTACAGAAGGTCTCTTTGTTGTTCCGGGGTGGTGCCAGGATGGGGGGAGCCGTCTCCTTTTTGGCTGCAGCGGTTATTTTTACGGGTTGTTCGTCAACTTCAAAGGCCAAGAACCGCGCCCTGGCGGAGCTCAGCTCGTTGCGGCAGCGGCCTGTCGCAGGGGTCGAACGCAAGGACTACTGGAGCATCGAGGAAACCGTGGCCCGGGCGGAATCACATCTGGCCCGGGGTGAACGCAAGCGTGCCGAAGCCCTCTTCGAGCAGGCCGCCGGCAGGGCAAAGCGTCTTTCCGAGCGGATGAACAAGGCCCCGGCCCAGAAGAACGAGGCGCTGTCAAGCCCGACCCCGGTGCCGGAGCGAAGCACGGGCGCGGGGAAGCAACTCCCCCCTGCCGCCGCGAGCAGCGCCTCCGGGCTCCCGCACCATGCCCCGGAGAGACCTCAGGCGCCCCAGTCCCCTCATCGCCATCCCGAGATATCCGTCCCCGTACCGGAAAAATCGATGGAGCAACTGCAGCTGCCGGCCGGTGGCAGGGACGCCATAGAGCGGGTCGTGCGGGAGGAAGAGTCTGCCGCAGCGCCTGGAATCGCCCAGCCAGGGTATCCCGGGATCATCGGCGAAAAATTCTCCTATTCCGTCGGGAAGGGGGAGAGCCTCCGCTACATCGGCGCGAAATTTGGGGTCAGCTGGCGGTGGCTTGCGGAGCTTAACCGCATCGACCCCAAGAGATCCCTCAAGGCGGGCCAGGTGCTCCAGATAGATACCCGGAGGATCGTCCCGCGACAGATAGGCGACGGCATCGTCATCAATATCCCTGACCGTACCCTCTATCACTTCCGCAACGGAGAGGTCGACAGGATGTTCGCCGTTGCCGTGGGGAAACCGAAACCGCCCAACAATCCAGAAAAGCGCGCCTGGCACACGCCGACTGGCAGCTTCAGGATTGTCGGCAAGGTGAAGGATCCCACCTGGCGCGTACCGCTCTCCATCCAGAAGGAGATGGAAGAGCAGGGGAAGGAAGTGAAAACCGTCGTCCCTCCGGGAGCCAAGAACCCTCTTGGTAAATTCGCCCTGAAGACGTCCATTCCGGGAATCCTCATCCACAGCACCAACATACCCGAATCGGTCTACGGTTTCAGCAGCCACGGGTGCATCAGGGTCTTTCCCGAGTTCATGGAAGAACTCTTCAATGCCGTAACGGAAGACACCACCGGAGAGATAGTCTACGAGCCGGTGAAGATTTCGGTTCTGGACGGGGGGCGGATATTTCTCGAAGTGCATCGCGACATCTACAACCGGTACGAGAACCTCGATGATCAGGTGAAGACCATTGTGCAGGAGCATCGCGTCGAGGACAGGATAGACTGGAACAAGGTCAGGCAGGTTTTGAAAAGGTTGAAAGGAATACCCGAAGACATTACGCTCTGACCTCGAACCGGAATCCGCCGGAGCCTGCTCAAGGCTATAATGTGATAACCAGACGGGATCCTAACCGCTTCGGTTTTTATCCTAAAAGGCGTATTCTTTTTTCAGGCACCCGGTTCAAGTGTGTACTATTCAATAATATCAATGTGTTGCATGAAATAGCCTCGCAGGAGGGTGGTTTCACCTCCTGCGTTAGTATGTCCTCCTTATACAATACCCTTCCCCACAACACACTTCCCGTCCACGGTCTCAAATAATTTCATAGTTATTACAAGGTGTTACGGATTAATAATAATTTTTCATGCTCATGGCATAGCCGGTGCATTACTAATAACAAAAGCAACCGGCTACTACCGGAAAACAAGGAGGATGTCATGAAAGCCATAGCCAACGCACTGATCGTTACGATAGCAACCGCTTCTTCCGCCCTTGCCGCCAGCGGCGCAGCCGCCGACGAAGGCGGATTCCTCGCTCCGCTGTTCCTGGCCCTGGG
>CAJPFF010000162.1 GCA_905339345.1 Geobacteraceae bacterium
GTGTCCGGTACGGTGTCCGGTACGGTGTCCGGTACGGTGTCCGGTACGGTGTCCGGTACGGTGTCCGGTACGGTGTCCGGTACGGTGTCCGGTACGGTGTCCGGTACGGTGTCCGGTATCGGCGACGCGCGCTCACGCAGATAGCGCCGGTCGTTGCGGTTCACCATGCGCCCGTCGCCGTAGAGCACTTCACCTGCGGCCAGCAACCGGGCGTTGTCCCAGTCGCCGGGCGTACCCTCGTGGAACGACAAGCCAGCCGGGCCGGCCAGCGCCAAGGTGGCGGCCAGAATTTCCGCATCCATCAGCAGCGCCACCAGGGCCGGCTTGTGGGTTCGGATGTAGTCCCGCTGTTTCTCGCTCAGACGGTCGGCGGGCGCAACGATCAGCCGGTCATCCCGAACCGACAGCGCAAACCCAGCGACGCGCATCTTGCTCATGGCGCGCATGGCGGTGAACTGATCGGCGGCGACTTCGACTAGGGCGGGCGCGGTCATCAAAATACCGCCTCGTTCGGGTGAAGCGGCGCGATGAATGCGCCGCTGATGGTGGCGCGTTTATAACCTTCTCGCAGTTCCAGGGCAGCGGTCTTAACACGCGCCTCGTTCCATCCGAGTTTTTGCGCCAGCCGGACGGCGGGTTCAGAACCTTGGACGTGCTTCAGTACCGCCCAGAGTTGCCGGGCGTCGTCGCCAGCGCCCGCTTGCAAGTTATCCACAGGCTCATAACCAGCACCAGCCGGCGGTTTTCGTTCGCGGAAATCCTGCCTGTTCGCGGAATTTCCGCAATCCACAGGTTGAGAGGCATCGCCAAGATGCGATGAAAAGGCATCATCAGGCTGAATAGTGACTGAAGTGACTGAAGTGACCCTATTTCTGACATTCTTAAAACCCTCCCCAGAATTGGTATCCTTAATGTCAGATTCAGGGTCACTTGGGTCACTTACGTCACTTGGCGCAAGTAACCCGATTCCAAACCAGCGATGCGCGCCAGCGGTACCACGTCTACGGTCAAGTCCGCGCTCAGTCAGCCGCAAACCGAAACTGCGTTGCGATTCAGGCTTTTCGCCCTGTGCGTCGCACCATCCGGTATAGCTGGCGTACAAGTCAGCGGCTTTCGCTTCCGCCCGCTTGTTCACGACGCAGCAATCCGAAATCCACGCGGCGAGTACGTCCATTTCTTCCCGGTAGGCTTGCGTCGCGTCGCTCACCTCCTGTGGTGGCTTTAAGCCCTCTCGTTGCCACAACAGCGCACCTTGGATAGCCCAATTCAGGATGCCGGCCAGCGCGGCGGGTTCGCGCAACCGGGCCTTGAATGCGCCGTCGCGTTCCTCGTCGGGAATCTTCACGGCGAACGGGATTAGGCGGATTCGTCGCCAGATGCCCAGATCGGTCCCGGTGATGACGGGCTTATGGTTCGTGGACAGCCACACTTTGAACTCGGGGCGGAACTCGAACGTGTCTTGGTGCATGAAGTTGGCGCGGATGCGGTCGCCGCCGGTCATGGACTTGATTAGCACCTCGTTTAGCCGCTTCCCTTGCCCTGTTTCCACGCTCGCCACCAGCCGCGCGCCGCGCAATACCGCCAGTTCAGTCGCGTGTCGTTCCTGCTTTTTCTGCATCAGCAGGTCCGGCGTAGCCTGTTGCGCGTAGTCCGTGCCCAGCAACGCGGATAGTGTTTCGACGACTGTGCTCTTACCGTTTTGCCCCGTGCCATGAAGCACGAAAAAGCATTCTTCCGTGTCGAGTCCGGTCAGGCTGTAACCCGCTGCTTTCTGGACGTAGCGGATGATTTCCTGATTCCCTGCGAAAATCCGGTCGAGGAAAGCAAGCCACTGTTCGCACTTTGCAGCGGGGTCGTAGACGACAGGCGCGGATTTGGTGAGTAGGTCGGCGCGGTCAGCCGGGCGCAACTGCCCGGACCGTAGGTCTACGGTCCCGTTCGCCACGTTCAGCAACCAGGGGCGCGTGTCCAGTTGTTCCGGTAAAACTGAAACGTCGGGTTGAGCAAGAAACAGCGCGGCGGCCAGTCGTTCTCGGGCCTGTGACTTAAAAGACCACGCGGCCAGCTTGCGGGCATCTTCCCTATCGGCCAGCGTCGCCGCCTCGGCCAGCATGGCGCGCGCCGTATCCTTGGCTTTGTCCAGGGCATCGCCGTTCCGGTCAATTGCCCAGCGGACACCATCCCAACAGAGCCACTTCCCGAAATCGAAACAGTAGTGAAGGTCGCGGCCATGTCGAGCTACCAGCCGTTCAGAGTTGCCAAGGTCGGTTTGGAACAGCCGGGCAAGCTGGGCATCATTGACTTCCACGCCAGCGCCAGCCGGGCCGGGTTCCGCGCCAGCGGGCCGGGTACCGCTGTAGGTTTCCCGGTTGCCGGCCATGGCCTTATCGAGGGTGGCCTGTCCGTAGGTTCGCCCGTCGCTGAAATGGGCCTTGTCCCACTTGGCGGGCCGGAACAGCGCCGATTGCCGGAACAGCCGGTCAGTGCGGGCCGGGTCGCCACCTGTCCAAAAGGACAGCAGATTGCAGAGCGCCAAATCAGCGGCGGAATGGTCGCCGCCATGGGCCGACAGGTCACCACTCCATAGCCGCTCAAAGTCAGCGCCGTTGCGGGCCCGGCGGGCCTTGTCGAGCAGCGTCGCGTCATCGAGATTTGGCGGATCGGCGGGCTTGGCGGCCACAGGGGGGGAGTCAGCGCCGAAAATGCGGGCGTGAACAGCGGCCAGTTCCGCCGTGCATTCGGCGATGGAGTCATGACCATTGAATCGGTTGCCGGTGACGGTCAGATACCGACCAGATTCGTACATCTCCACCTTGCCCTTGCGGCGGCCTCCCTGTGGGAGCTTCCCGAATGCGAACAGCCGCAAGCCGCGCCCGCTGGGGGAGACTTCGCAGTAGGTCGGCATCATCGCCACGATGCCCGCTGCTTCTAAGTCGAGTTCGCCGGTGTCCGGGTTCAGGCACTTGTCCAGGTCAACGCCGGTCAGGTCGTCATCCTCGGCCAGCGCGATACCCAACCCGCTCCACCCGCCGGCCAGGTAGGCAGCCAGGGCGGTATTGAAGTCTGTCCAGGTGGTCGGGTCGTTCACCTTGGCGGGCCGTCCATCAGCCTGATAGGGCATCTTGCTGGGCTTGCCGTTGCGGTCCTCAAGACGCCACAGGAGCCAGCGGGGAATAGCCTTGAGTTCAGCGGGGATGGATTCAGCCTGTACGGGCCTACCGAAAGGCGTGCTCATGGCCGCACCTCCGCGCAGTGCCGCACCAGGGCGCTGGTCGCTGCTCGGTGGCGTCGCCACGTCCAACAGGGTTTGCAGAGAGCGTGACGGGCCGGGCCGAAGATCGGGATTTCACAATTTCGGCAGCGCCGGGCGGCGGGAATGCCGACGGGGGTCAGGGGAAGGGTGTCAAAATCGGGAATTTCGGATACCATAGGGGCACCTTTTGAGATGTTTCCCGGCGAAAGTCGGGGCATGAAAGCCGGGCGGGCACCCGGCTTTTTTGTTGCCCGAAATTCGGGCGCGAGTGCGCCTTGCCGGCCTTACGGCCAGCGACGCGGGGGAAGTCAGGGGTCATGACGGCGCGTTGCCCGTAGCGCCTTGTGGAGCGGTTACGCGGCTTTCTTCAGCGGGATATTTTCAAGAATGGCCGCGAACGCGGCGCAACGGTCGGCAACAGCCGGGTTCCAGGTGCGGATCGTGCTCAGTCGCCAGGCGCGGATTGAAAGGGGCGTACCACCCAGCGTGACATCAGCCCGTGGGAAACTCCCAGCGGCGACTGCACGACGTAGCGTGAAGAGCGCCACGCCAGCGGCGGCGGCGACGGTTTCCAGACGAACGGCGGGGTCAACAGACATGTTCGGTGCTCCAGGGTTAGGAGCACGAGACCAGGGCGGGCGGGTAAAAAGTTAAGCCAGCTTGTCGAGCACAACTCGATTTGTAGTAGGCTATAACTGCCCGCGCGAAGGATCGCGCTCGGCGAAACTGGGCGGGCGCTTTAACTTTACTAGGGTCAGGCGCTCGCCACCTATGCCAGGAATCGCGCTGCGGACAGCCATGCGGCGGGGTTCAAGACGTGTCGGTAGTGTAAAGTAAAACCAGCAAAAAGAACGCGCTCGCGCCGCGAATTTTTGCGTATGACGATGATTCGCAAGACCAGAAACCAAAAAGCCCAGCGTGATTACTCTCCGCTGGGCTTTGTCGTTCCGGGCCGGGTCAAAATTCAGTGGGGCGGGTCGTTCAGTTCCAACCGCCGTTCGATGCGTTCCACGCGGGCGGCCAGCTTGTCGAGCATGATCTGCTGGCGGATGTCGGTTTCATCGGCCTGAAGCACGTCCCGCCGAATCCGCGTTATGCCAGCCTCAACGTTGCTCATCCGCAGCTTCAGTTCCCCCACGTCATCCGCGATTTGATCTACCCGCCCGCGAATGTGGCGCAAGTGTTCCAAGGTCACGCTGGCGAGTTCATCAGCGGTCATGACTGGCGCTCCGGTGAACGGGTCGGCTTGTGTGTCTCGGCAATCGTGCGGTGGTATTCCCGCACGAACTTCTCAACAGCCGGTTTCAACGGAATCGGTATCCGAACCGTGGTGGTGGTCGCTCCGGTTGCTGGCCTGCCTCGCCCGCGCCGCTTAACTGTGGTTTCCATTGTTGCCCCGTGATTATTGAGCCGTTGAATTGTGCAACATGATAATCGCGGAAGCACCAGTATACAAGCGGGGAAGCTAGGAAGCGTGCAACGCAAAATTCAAGATTATTCTCATAATCATGAATAACCAGGAGCGCCGGATTGCAACTCGATGGTGACGCTATATTAGCGATGGCTATCAAAACTGTAATTTCTATAGCCGTTAGCTATAAGGCGCGGGCTGGGCTTTGAGCAGATCAATCTGGGATTCCAGTTCCCGGATTTTCTGACGGCGCTCGTTGGATTCGGCTTGGCTTTCTTGCGCGCGGCGCAAGCAGGTCAAGACCGCCGTGCGGCCCCGTTCACGCGCGATGATCACGTTGACCTCGTAGCTCATGCTGCGCCTCCACGGATTACCGAGAGTGCGGGCTTTGAGTCGCCAATGAAATGCTCGATAGCCGCCGCGCCATGCCGCAACATATCGGCCAGGGCGTGCCATTGCCGTAGCTCGTGGTCGTGGTCAATCACCTCGCCGAATCCTTCCAGATTGGCCGCCAGCAACGCCATGGCCGTGCGGGCGGTTTCGATGGTATCCAGATGTACCTTGAGTTCCCGCTGTTGCATGGAGTAGCGGTCAATCTGGGTTTGCAGTCCAGACAGCAGCGATTCCGCCCGCTGAACCTTGCGGTCTAGTTCAGCCAGTTCGGATTCCCGCTCTTTCAGCTTGGCGACGACTTGTTGCTGCACCAATTCGCGCTGTTGTTGCTTGAGTTCGGCCAGATCGCTACGCAAGTCCCGTTCGGTTTTCTTAAGGCTTTCGTAGTCGGCTGGAGCGACATAGACCTTTTCCGGCTCCGGCGCCGGCTGGTTCTTGAGCAAGTCAATCTGCTCTTCCAGTTCCCGCACCTTCTTGCGGCGCTCGTTGGATTCTTGCCGGAATTCCTCGGTCCGCTGTTTCTCGGCAGCGAGTTCGGCCTTCCAGTCCTTCACGTCGGCAACCGTGACTTTCTCGCCCGATTCGGCTTTCTCAAGGGCTTTCTCAACGACTTCATCAGGCGTGGAAGGAGCGGAGAGGGCGTAGAGGACTGTTGGCTTAAATTCCAAATAATTTGGAATTTGACTACCGAAGCGAGCACAGACATTCATAAAATTCTGTGCGGTCTGATCGCTCATCTCAAATTCCGCCGCAATCCACGGCAAGAATTTGCCATGCGGCAAATCATTCTTAACCGCCGTCAATTCCCGGCCAATCTCGATAATATCCTCAACGGTACGCTTGAGGCGCAACTTGATGCGTTCGGCAGCAGCGCGTGCAGTCAGCGCCGTTTCAACCGGCAGCGCCGCATAATCGAAGCTGGATTGAATCAGGTCATTCATAGCGTTTTCGCCCTCTCAAACTCGGCATAGGTGGCTTGCCGGATTCACGGCAACGACTCCCGCACCAGGGCAGCGAAACAGTCCAGGTCGGTTTCTATTCGCAGGTCCATGGGCGCATGGTCAAAGCCGGTCGCAACGTGACGCAGCGCCACCACCACGCGCCACGGTTGACGGTCAAGCCGGTAGCACAGGGCGGGCCGCAGTCCGGTCACCTCTGCCTGCGTGCACGCCTGCAACCACCACTCCGACAGCCGGGGCCGGGCCGCGCGCTTCACCTCGACAGCCCAGCCGGGCAAGCCCAGCAGATCCGCGCCACCTTGCCGGGACTGTTCCAGGTTCCGCGCCACGTTCGCGCCAAGCAGCTCACGCAGCAACCGGACAAGCTCCAACTCCCCGACCTTCCCCTTGCGCCGCTGCATCGCCGTCATGAAAAGCAGTCCGGTAGCTCGTCATCGAATCCAGCGCCAGCGGCCACAGGTGGCTTTGTAGGGCGTTGCGGGGTGGCATCTTCACCTTGCCGGCCTTGGCGCGCATCGCCTGCGCCCTGTGGTGGCCTTGGCTTGCCTTTCAGCGTCACCACTTCATCCGCCACCAGGGACAGCCCAGCTTTCGGTTCGCCCTGCTTGTCGAGCCAGCCGTTAATTTCCGCCTTGCCACTGACTGCCAGCGCCGCGCCGTTGCCCAGCGCCATGAGTCGGTCGGCAATCTCCCCGAACGCGATAACGGAACACCAGACGGAAGCGCCGTCCTTGCTGTCGGCGCGAACCTTGGCGGTGACGTAGGGCTTGCCGGCCTGCGACGTGCGGGTTTGCGGGTCGCCGTAGAGACTCCCAGTGACCAGGGCGCGAATCATGCTGCTTCCCCTGCGTTCATCCGCCGCACCAGGGCGGCCAGAATCGGGCCGGCGTTCACCGGGGCGACGGTGACCACCAGCCGCGAACCTCGACAAGGATGCGCCAGCGCCTTCAACCGGCGTAACAGGTCGGATTCCGAAAGGCATAGCCGGGCGGCCAGTTGCGAAACGTCGCCGGACCACGCCACCAGTTCCACCTTGGCGGGCGGGCCGATGTTCTGGCCACTCATAGCGTCGCCTCCAACTCTGACAAGGCGTTCCGGGCAATCGGGATGACGTTTGCCGGGGCCGGTACGGTGTCCGGTACGGTGTCCGGTACGGTGTCCGGTACGGTGTCCGGTACGGTGTCCGGTACGGTGTCCGGTACGGTGTCCGGTACGGTGTCCGGTACGGTGTCCGGTACGGT
>CAJPFF010000163.1 GCA_905339345.1 Geobacteraceae bacterium
TGCTCCTTGCCGGGTCCGGCGAGGCGGCTCAGAAGATCCTCGCTCTCCAAAGTGTCAGGGTGGCTCCGTACGATGAAGCGGTCAAGGGATTGCGGAGCGTTGCGACCGGGAGCGTCAAGAGGCTGGTTTTGTCCGACCTTGAGGGTGTCGATGTGGCGAAGGCGGTCCGGGATGAACGGCCCGACGTCATTGTGGTCATCGGCACGGACGCCATGAACAGGGTCAAGAGAATCAAGGATATCCCCATCGTCTACCTTATGGTCTTCGATCCGCAGAATACGCTCACCGCGGGAACAAACATCACCGGAATCGGCATGCATGTGGCACCGGAGCGGCAGCTGGCTTCTCTTCAGGGGGCAATACCCCGCATCAGGCGCGTGGGGACAATGTACAACCCGGCGCGAAGCAGCTCCCTTTTCCGCAGGACGCAGGCCACGGCGCGGTCTCTCGGCATCGACCTCGTGGCGCGTGAAGTCCGCTCCTCACGGGACGTTCTGAACCTCGTCGAAGGGATGAAAGGAAACATCGAGGCATTCCTCATGCTCCCTGACCCCACCGTCGTGACCCCCGAAACAGTCGAATACCTGCTGCTCTTCTCCCTCAACAACAGAATTCCCATCATCACGTTTTCGGACAAATACGTGGAAATGGGAGCACTCATGGCCCTTGATGTGGATTCCTACGATCTGGGACGGCAGTCCGGCGAGATGGTCAAAAAAATCCTGTCGGGAACTTCTCCCGCGAATATTCCGCGCAGCGACCCCCGTAGCGCGGTCATGACGGTAAACAGCAAAATAGCGCGCAAGCTCGGCCTCTCCCTTGACGAGGAGGCCCTGGGCCGGGCCAAGGTCATACGCTAGGGGCATGGGATGAATCTTTTCGAGAAGCTGAAAATCCGTCGCGACAGTGTGGGACTGAGGTTCTTCCTCCTGTTCACGCTTTTCATCGCGGTAATTTCGGTTTCGTTCACCCTGTTTTTCTACCAGCAGCAGCGTAACTCCCTGACGGACAGCCTTATTGGAGAGGGGAAACTCCTGGCGAGGCTCCTGGCCCATAATATCCGGCTTGGGGTTTTCGCTGAAAACGCAGAACTGCTAAAGGACCCCGTCGAAGGGATACTGGAGCACGAAGGGGTCTTGTTCGTCTCAGTCGTGACGGCAGAGGGGAAACTTCTTCGGGAGCAGGCGCACAAAAGCATTATCAATAATTCAGCGCGAGCCTTCCCGCAGTGGAGCACCCGCTACGAACAGCTGAAGGGAACGGCGGAACCCCGGGTCACGGAGGGAGACGACATCTTCGAGTTCTGGGCGCCGGTTATATCGAGCTCTTCCATCCCCACGGACGAATCGCTGTTTCTTGATCAGGCACCCCGGACGACTCCCCGTGTTATCGGGTACGCGCGAATCGTCGTCGACAAGAATCTTCTCAGGAATAAACTCGACACTCTCCTCTACACGAGCGTCTTCATGGCGCTGGGCTTTCTCTTTCTCGGCACCGTATTTACCTACATCATCACCCGCAGAATCACGCGCCCCCTCGACCGGCTCACGGAAGGAATCAAGGATCTTGAAAAGGGCGGCTCCTTCGAACCCGTTCCCGTCGAATTGAAGGACGAGATCGGCCGGCTCGCCACCGCGTTCAACCACCTGGGCACGACACTGAAAGCCCGCGAGGCGGAAAAGGAACATCTGGCCGAGGAACTCCGCCATGCCCAGAAGATGGAGGCAATCGGGACGCTCGCCGGAGGGATTGCCCACGATTTCAACAACATTCTCACCGCCATCGTCGGCTTCGGCACCCTCCTGCAACGAAGCCTCAAGGCCGATAGTCCCTACCGCATCTACGTGGACCAGATCCTCTCCGCCGCCGATCGGGCCACCAACCTGGTGAAACGGCTTCTCGCCTTTGGCAGGAAACAGGTGATCTCCCCCCGCCCGACGAATCTGAACGAGATCGTCAAGGGTATCGAAAAGCTTCTCCATCGACTGGTGAGCGAGGATATCGACTTTGTCACTTCCCTCTCCGGCGAACCCCTTGTGTGCCATGTGGATTCGGGCCAGATCGACCAGATTCTGATGAACCTCGTGACGAACGCCCGCGACGCCATGCCGGACGGCGGGACACTGACACTTACAACCGGGAGCGACTTCCTGGACAACGAGTTCTTTGGCCCCCTTGAGCAGGGAAAGCCCGGCCACTATGCGATCTTGACCGTTGCCGACACCGGTGTCGGCATGGATGAGGAGACACGGGAGCGGATCTTCGACCCCTTTTTTACCACCAAGGAAGTGGGCAAGGGAACAGGGCTCGGACTCTCAATGGTATACGGCATTGTCAAGCAGCACGAAGGGTTCATCATGGTGGATTCCGAGCCGGGAAAAGGCGCGGCGGTCAGGATATACCTCCCCATAGTCACGGCAAAGGGGGCCATGGAACGACACGAGGACGCAACAGCCATCCAGGGAAACCAGGAAACCATCCTGGTAGCCGAAGACGACCGGGACGTGCGCAAGCTCTCGAAGCATGTCCTGGAGCGCAACGGTTACACCGTCATCGAGGCAGTGGACGGAGTCGAGGCGGTCAAGCGGTTCATGGAGAACAGCGAGCGGATAGACCTTGTTCTCTTGGACGTGGTTATGCCCAAGAAAAACGGCCAGTCCGTCTATGAAGAGATTCGGCGCGTGCGCCCGAGCGTGAAGGCGCTCTTCATAAGCGGTTACACCCAGGACATCATCAGCCGGAAGGGGGTTCTTGACGAGGGAATCAACTTCATTGCGAAGCCGGTGAAGCCCGACGAGCTCCTGGCTAAGATCAAAGAGGTCCTGCAAAACTGAAAAAGCCCGCGCGAAGCGGGCTTTTTCATGCATGTCGTGTAACGGAAGCTATCGCTACTTCTTGCCCTCGAAGAGGGTTACCTTGCCGTCGTCCAGGTCGTACTTTGCAGTCACGATCTTGATCTTGCCTTCCTTCACGAGCTTGGCGATGACGGGCGACTTCTTGGTGATATTGGCCGCAACCATCTGAACGTTGGCGTCGGAGGCAGCTTCGACAATCTCTGCCTTGGGCTTGCCCTTCATTTCCTTCTGGGCCTTCTGGGCAGCCGGGGCGATGGTTTTGACGATGGAGCCGATGTTCCCGTGGGCTTTCCCTTTGGCATCGACGGTTGCAGTCACGGCGCCGCACCGCTCATGACCAAGGACCATAATGAGGGGAGAACCGATGTGCTCGGCGGCATACTCGATGCTCCCGAGGACAACGGGATCGGGGATGTTGCCGGCAACCCGCACGACAAAGAGTTCGCCCATTGCCTTGTCGAAAACGATCTCGGGGGGAACCCGTGAATCGGAGCAGGAGAGAATGATGGCGTAGGGTTTCTGCCCCTTTGCCAGCCCTTCGCGCTTGGCCGTGTCGCTCTCGCGGCAGGCGCCCATCTGCCCTTCCACGTAGTGCTTGTTTCCGTCCATGAGGCGCTGGAGCGCTTCATCGGCGCTGACGCCCACGCCTCCCCCAGAAGCAAACGCCACCGCTGCCGATGCGGCAACAGCCACACCGATGATGAGTCGTGCAACCCTTCTTCCCGTCTCGTTCATGCGCAAACCCTCCACTGGCTTGAATTTTTGAAATATTTAATTATCACCATCCAAGCAGCAAGTCAATGCTCAATAGATGAGTGATTCAGCAGCAGCCACCGCCTCCGGTTCTTCTCCCGCTGATGCCTGCGAGCCACTCATTAATCAACCCCGATGCGCACCCGACCCCCGAATCGACTCCAATGGCATCCACGGGGCAGTTGACGGCGCAGGCGCCGCATTCCATGCAGGCATCGAAATTTCTTATCTCCGCCTTGGCGCCTTGCAGAGTGAACACTCCATGGGGACAGACAGCCATGCACATGCCGCAGCCGATGCAGGCTTCACGGTTGAGTTCGAGGGTGGCCACATTGGAGAGATGGGCAAATCCTTTCACGTACATCAGCTCCCTGCGGGCTTAGGCGAGACGTCCCGCGATCCAGAGAAAAATGCCGACGAGCAGTGACACCGCCATCACTGGCAATGCAAGCCGCATCTCCTTCTTCACCCCCGAGCGGGATGTGAAGGGAGTGCTGCCGGTGAAATTTAGGGTCAGGAAGGAAGAAACAGCCGTCACGGCAAGAAAGAGTGCCGCAGCGTCAAGCCACCCCGTTGTCCCCCACCCCGCCCAGACGAGCAGAGCAGCCCAGCACCCGCCTGCCACCGCCCCCTTCACCGCAAAGCTCCTGCCCGGAAGCCAGGGAAGAAGCACCGGCGCGGCAACAGCGCCGACCAGGACAGTCCCGGCGCAGAGAACCACGGGATGCACAAGGGTTGAGAACGAAAAGCCTCCCCCCGAGAAGGCCGACAGCACCGCAAAAAGCACCATGACCGGCACGGCCCACCTCCCGGCAGCCACCAGTTCGATGGGGGTTAGAATGAGCCGTTCTCGCGCAGTGAAAGTGAGCTGGCGCATGGCAGGCGTGGTTACCATGCCGTTGTCGAGGTATTCGGGGAGGTCGGCGGCGCGGATAGTGGCGTAGCGCACACTGAATCCGGTCCGCCGGGCAACCAGGTGGGCGGCCACGCCGGGGGCGCCGAGGATGGGGAGGATGAGAGTCCGGTGCTTCACTACCGTGGCGAGCTCCGTCTTTTTCAACCGCCGGACGATCTCGTCGGTGCCGAAGGTCCCCTTGCCGGCGGCGCACCAGACATTGATCCCGAAGGTTTCGAGGACGAGGAGCCAGGCGCTGCGCCTCGAAAGCTCTCGCCTGACCAGATCGTAGCTCATCTTGTAGTTGGCGGTCACCACCACGGGGTCTTCGGGGCCGGGGAAGCCGACGGCGTAGAGCCCTGGCGGCACCAGATACGACATCCGCCCGATACCCCACCGGGCCTTCCAGGCGCCGAGCCGGTCGGTAAGCCGAAGGTCAGTCGAGACGATCGGCACCCGACCGGCAGGAGTTTCGTGCCAGCGGATGAAGCCGGGGACATTTTCATCGATGATCCCGCTGACCGCGGGAGTCTTGGGGCCTCAGCACGGCTCCTTGGTCAGGTCTGGTCCCGGCGGAACCGGACGAAACCCGACGCTTCCCCGCTTTACCACCGTGGCACTGCGCACTTTGTAAGCCATCTTCCGCTACTCCGCGGTTAACGCATGCCGTCCGGCAGGGTCACCCGCAACCGCCCCGCCAGGTCATCAACAAACTGCCGCGCAGACCTGCCGGAGCGGCTCCCCTTGAAGAGCGCCCATTGCAGCGCCTCTCGCCTGAGGGCCTCTCCGTCCATGGGCAGGGCGAACTTCTCGGCATACCGCACAACGATGGCAAGGTAGGTGGCCTGATCGAAGGAATAAAAACTCAGGTTGAGGCCGAAGCGGTCGGCCAGGGAGAGCTTTTCCGATACCGCCTCCTCGGGATGAATCTCTCCCCCCAGGTTGTCCTCCATCCGCTCCGGGAGGAGGTGACGACGGTTGGAGGTGGCATAGAAGAGGATA
>CAJPFF010000164.1 GCA_905339345.1 Geobacteraceae bacterium
GGGTCAGGCGCTTAGAGGGGCGGAAGCCGTGGGGACAAGAGACAGATCGAAGTGTGCCGCCCCCCAGGCGAGAATCTCCCTCCCGGCGGCGCCCGCGATGGAAGCGGGAGGGCGCTGGCCGAGGAAGCGGAGGGCGGCGAGGATCAGTCTCCCTCCGTCGGCGGCCAGGTCGCGGCCCGCGGCGAGGGAGACGGCATTGTCCCGCTTGGAGAGCTTTCCCCCGCCGGGGGCGGTCACCAGGGGGAGGTGGGCGTAGGCGGGGGTTTCGTAGCCAAGGAGCCGCTGGAGAAGAATCTGGCGCGGGGTCGATGAGAGGAGGTCAGCCCCCCGCACCACCTGGGTCACCCCCTGATCGGCGTCGTCCACCACCACGGCCAGCTGGTAGGCGAAGAGCCCGTCTGCCCGCTTCACCACGAAGTCGCCGCAGATCCGGGCGAGATCGTACCGCTTCTCCCCCATGATGAGATCATGTACAACGATGGGCTCCGCGCCCACCTTCACCCGGTACGAACGGGGCTCCTTCCCGGCCGGCAACCCGTTGCGGCAGATGTTGGGATAGGGCACCTCTCCCTCGCCGTCGTGGGGGGCACTGGCGGCCCGGGCGATCTCGGCCCGGGAGCAGCCGCAGGGGTAGGCGTTCCTCGCCGATAGAAGACGCTCAAGGGCGGACCCATATGCTTCGGCCCGCCGGCTCTGCCACATGACATCACCGTCCCAGGCAAAGCCGAGAGATTCCAGGGTTCGGAACATGTCGTCGGCCATCCCCGGCACCACCCGGGGGGTATCCAGGTCCTCCATCCGAAGGAGCCAGAGCCCTCCCGCCCGCTTCGCCATGACGTAACTCCCCACGGCGGCCACCAGGGAGCCAAGGTGAAGGGGGCCGGTGGGAGACGGGGCGAAGCGACCAACGACGGTGCGGTTTTCAGGCATCTGCTCGGATATCATACGAATACTGGCCAACCCTTGATGAGAATTACTTCAGGTGCGATAAACTTGAGGCAGGAGGTAGTCATGGGTAGAGGCCCGATAAAGCAATATCCCTTGGCGAGTGTTCTGGTCATGCTGCTTATTGTCCTGTCCGTGATCGGAGCGGTTGGCAACGCCGTCACAGGAAGCGAGGTTACGCTCCACTTTTTCTGGGGTGAGGGGTGCGCCCACTGCGCCAAGGCCAAGCCCTTCATCGCCAAACTCCGACAGAACCACCCCGGCCTCCAGGTGCGCGACTACGAAGTCTTCTCCGACCGCAAGAACATCGACATCCTCATGGCCATGGCAAAGGAGCGGGGTTTCGAGCCAACCGGGGTCCCCGTCATTATCATCGGCGACAAGGTCATCGAAGGCTTCTCCGACGACAAGGCCAGGGCCATCGAACGCCAGGTTTCAGCAGAATTGGCGGCCCGAGAGACCACGGCACCACCCGCAGCCGCCCCGTCGGCGACGGAAACCATCACCATCCCCGGCATCTGCACCGTGGACCCGGCCGCCCTGTCGCTGCCGCTCTTCACCCTCGTTATCGCCCTCTTGGACAGCTTCAATCCCTGCGCCTTCTTTGTACTGCTCTTCCTCATGAGCCTGCTGGTCCACGCCCATTCCCGCAACCGCATGGCGCTCGTGGGGGGAACCTTCGTCTTCTTCTCCGGTTTTGTCTATTTTCTCTTCATGGCAGCCTGGCTCAACCTCTTTCTGCTTGCCGGCACCCTGGCCGCCGTCACCACCGCCGCAGGAATCATCGCCCTCGTGGTGGCCGTCATCAACATAAAAGACTTCTTTTTCTTTGAGAAAGGGGTATCCCTCGTCATCCCGGAAGAGAAGAAGCCGAAACTCTTCGAGCGGATGCGGCATCTCGTTCACGCGGGGTCGCTCCCCTCAATGCTGGGGGGGACGGTGGTTCTGGCCGTGGCGGCCAACAGCTACGAACTCCTCTGCACTGCCGGATTCCCCATGGTCTACACCCGGCTCCTGACCCTGCGCGCCCTTCCCTCCTCCGAATACTACCTCTACCTGGCCTTCTACAACCTGATCTACGTGGTTCCCCTTGCCGTCATCGTCGGCATCTTTACCGTAACCCTCGGCAACCGGAAACTGACGGAGTGGCAGGGGCGGGTCCTGAAGCTCCTCTCGGGCGTCATGATGCTCATGCTCGGCCTGGTGATCCTCCTGAAACCGACGCTCTTGAACAACGCCGTTGCTTCCATTGTTCTCCTCGCGGCGGCCCTCGCCGTCACGGCCATCATCGCTGTGGCAGCCCACTGGTTCGAACGCCAAACCGAAGAGCCCCGTCCATAGGGTACGGGGCTCTGATCACGGGCAAACCCTAGCCGAGGAACGAGCAGCAGTAGTCGGTGAGGGAAAGGACCCTCATGGTGAACGCCGAATTGGCAGGCACGTTGAACGACTCCCCCCCGCCGATGCGGTCCCACAGGTCGCTGCCGGGAAGCTTGAGATCCAGCTCGCCGGAGAGGATCTCCATGATTTCCGCGGCGCCGGTGTTGAAGGTGTACTCACCCGGCTGCATGATTCCGAGGGTCTTCTTGGTGCCGTCGGGGAAGATGACCGTGCGGCTCACGACGCCGCCGTTGAAGAAGACGTTTGCCTCGCGAACGACTGTTACGTTGGTGAATTCAGACATTGATTCCTCCATTCGAAAAATAGGTGCAACAAATTTTGTTACGCGATTCCCGCCAGCTCCAGCCTCCCCCCCCAGCGCCGGGCCAGCTCCGCGCGGAGCTTCTCATGCTGGGGCATCTGCAGCTCCGGGTCCAGCTCCACCACGGCAAAGGCCTCCTGCCGAGCCTCTTCGAGGATCCGGCCGTCCCGCAGGATGTTGGCGACGCGGAAATCGGGAATCCCCGCCTGCCGGGTACCGAGAAAATCCCCGGGGCCGCGGATCTCCAGGTCGGCCTCGGCAATCCGGAAGCCGTCGGTGGTGGACTCCATGACCCGGAGCCGCTTCTCGGCGTCTTCGGAGAGGCGCTCGCCGGCCATGAGGATACACCGGGACTTCTCGCTCCCCCGCCCCACCCTCCCCCGCAACTGATGGAGTTGTGACAGGCCGAACCGCTCGGCATGCTCGATGACCATCACCGTGGCGTTGGGGACGTCGATCCCCACCTCGATGACCGTGGTGGCCACGAGGATGTCGATTTCCCGGGACTTAAAGGAGCGCATCACCGCTTCCTTCTCCTCGGGCTTCATCCGGCCGTGGAGGATGCCGAGCCGCAGATCAGGAAAGATATCGTTGGCCAGATGCTCGGCCATCTGGGTGGCGGCCTTCAGGTCTGACTTCTCCGACTCCTCCACCAGGGGGTAGATGACGTAGGCCTGGCGCCCCTTGGCCACCTCGTCGCGGATGATGCCGTAAACCTGCTTCCGGCGCGACTCGAAGCAGATCCGTGTCTCGATGGGGGTCCGCCCCGGCGGCAGCTCGTCGACCACCGACAGCGACAGGTCGCCGAAGACGGTCATGGCCAGGGTACGGGGAATGGGAGTGGCAGTCATGACGAGGATGTCGGGGTTCTCCCCCTTTTTCCGCAGAAGCCCCCGCTGCAGGACGCCGAAACGGTGCTGCTCGTCCACAATGCCAAGGCCGAGCCGGTGAAACTCCACCTTGTCCTGGATTACCGCGTGGGTGCCGATGACGATCTGAGCCTCTCCCCCGGCTACCCGCGCCAGGGCCTCCTTCTTCGCCTTCCCCTTCAGCGATGAGGTCACGAGCGTCACCGAAACGCCCAGTTCGTCGCACCAGCGGTGGATGTTCAGGTAGTGCTGCTCCGCCAGGATCTCGGTGGGGGCCATGATCGCCACCTGGTAGCCGTTCTCCACCGCCACCAGCGCCGCCATGAGTGCCACCAGGGTCTTGCCGCTCCCCACGTCACCCTGCACCAGGCGGTGCATCGGGTGCGGCGCCATCATATCCTCTTTGATCTCGGCCAGGACCCGGCGCTGGGCACCGGTCAGCGAGAAGGGAAGAAGCTTCAGGAGCGGCTTCGTGTAGGTGTGGCTGACGGCAAAAGCAATGCCCGGCTCAAGGGTCACCCCACGCTTTTTCAAGGCGAGCCCCAACTCCAGAAAAAAGAACTCATCGAAGACCAGGGTGCGGTTGGCGGGGTCCTTCCCCTCTTCAAGACCTCGGGGGTCGGTATCGCCATTGGGGAAGTGGACCCGTCGGAGGGCGTCGGCCAAGGGCAGGAGCCCCTGGCGCCCTGCCACCGCCGGCGAGAGCATACTCTCCACGCACGGGGCGAACTGGTCCACCACCCCCTTCATCACCTTCCGCAGGGTCTTCTGGTGGAGCCCCTCGGTGAGGGGGTAGACCGGCACCACCCGGCCGAAGCTGACCGGGTCCCGAGCCATGACCGCCTCCACACTCTCCCCCTCGGCCATCCACTCTGCATCCGGGTGATGCACCTCGCGCTGGAGGCCGAACTGGGAAACCAGGCCGGTAAAGATTCCCCGTCGCCCCTTTTTCCAGG
Organism: Geobacteraceae bacterium; assembly: GCA_905339345.1. Classification (GTDB taxonomy): domain Bacteria; phylum Desulfobacterota; class Desulfuromonadia; order Geobacterales; family Geobacteraceae; genus Geobacter. The sequence goes on from CAJPFF010000164.1 coordinate 4,473, forward strand.
TCTTCTTCAGAAAAGCGGGGTTGAAGTTGAACCACTTGAAGGAAATGGTGCCGCTCGCGTCCCGCGCCACCACCTCGAAGAAGCGGCGCCCCCCCTTTGTGGTTACCACGTCGGCGGAAATCACCTCTCCGGCGAACACTCCTGTCACCCCGGGGCGGAGCCTGGCAATGGGCACCACCTGACGGCGATCCTCGTAACGGTTGGGAAGGAGATAGAGGGCGTCCTCCACCGTGACTATCCCCTTCTTGCCGAGGATCTCCGCCAGTTTCGGGCCGACCCCTTTGATGAACTGGATGGGGGTTTCCAGGTTCTTGCGGTTGATGGTATCGCGGACCGTGGAAGGATCCTGCTGCCGGGGAGCAGGAGTGCCAATCTCCCTGGCAACTACAAGACCGTCGTTCCCTGGAATGATCACAACGGAGTCGCCCGGCCCAAGGCTCAGTTCTTTCAACACCTCAGCAGGAATTGAAAGACTTCCGTCAGCATTCAGCGGCAGACTCCATCGGGATACCAGATCCCCCACGCTATCGCGATTTCCGTTACTCAACAGAAAAACTCCCCACGGCAGACCGGCTACACGCCGGCTCAGACGGGCTTGCAGTTCGCCCCGGCCAACGAGGGTACCACTTTAGCAGGCTCATTGACCCGTTGCAACCCGGGAAGTCGACGTTGGACCGCCTGTTGTCTCCTGTACTTTCCTTACGCAAATAGATGGTATACTGAACCGGTATGAGCCTCCTCAACACACTTACTCTTGCCATGGGAACCGCCTGGGTATCAGGGATAAACCTGTATGCCTCTGTGGCAACCCTCGGTCTGCTTGGCCGCTTTGCGCATCTTCAACTTCCCGGCGAGCTTATGGCTCTGACCAGCTGGTGGGTTATCGGCGTCGCGCTGGCTCTGTATCTAATCGAGTTCATAGCCGACAAGATACCTTTAATCGACAGTGCTTGGGACGTAATCCACACCTTTATTCGAGTTCCGGCAGGAGCTGTGCTGGCAATGGCGGCACTTGGCGATTTCGACACAGGGATACAGGCTATTGCTTTTCTGCTGGGAGGAGGACTCGCACTAAGTTCACACGGCACGAAGGCAGCCACGAGAGCCATGATAAACACGACCCCTGAACCCGTAACGAATGTGGTCGCGAGCGTAACGGAGGATTTCGTCGCGGTAAGCTCAGTACTGCTGGCAGTATTCTACCCAGTACTGCTTGTTGTGGTGGTTGTGGTCGGTCTGCTGATTTCACTGTTCGTGCTGCCCAGGACAATCAGGTATTTTCGTGCGGTAGTTGGTAAAATGCGGGGAACAGCTGATTCAGAACGGCATCCGTAAGGAAGCAAGGTTCGGGGTTCCCCTGAACAACCGCGAATAACAAGACGGATTCGGCTCTTCCAGTGACCAAAAGAAAAGGCGCCTATTTGGCGCCTTTTCAGTTTTCCGTAAGCCTGTTGCGGACCAGAAGTTACTGGCCGATGGCGTTCAGGTCTCTCAGGATGTCGTTCACATCGAGTCCGTGGGCGCTGCATCCCTGTTCAAGGGACTCGTTCTGGGCACCCATGCAGCCGATGCAGCCGAGATTGTACTTGCGAAGCACCTGGGCCACCTCGGGATTAGCCTGGAGGGCCTGGGCGAACGTCATTTCTTTGGTAAACTGCTGGTTCATTGTGATTCCTTTCTTTGTTAAAAGTGCATGATGACGGAAAATCAGAGGTACTTGATATCAATGATCTCGTATTCCTTGACTGACCCCGAAGGCACCTTGATCTTTACGCTGTCGTCGAGCTTGTGACCGATGAGGGCCTTGCCGACCGGCGAGGTGCATGAAATCTTCGCCAGCTTGATGTCGGCCTCCTCCTCGCCGACGATCTTGTAGGTGACCTCCTCCTCGCTGGTAGTGTCGTAGAGGGTAACGGTGGCGCCGAAGACCACCTTGTCGGGCTTCAACCCGGAAAGATCAACCACGTGGGCCCGGGCAAGCTTTCCCTGGAGTTCCTGAATTCGCCCCTCGATGAACGCCTGGCGGTTCTTGGCTGCATCGTACTCGGCGTTCTCCGAAAGGTCGCCGTGGCTGCGGGCCTCGGCGATATCCTGAATCACCCGGGGCCGTTCCTCGCGGATCAGGCGCTTGAGCTCTTCCTGGAGCGCTTCGTAACTCTCTTTGGTCATGGGAACTGAATAAGACATCGTACTGACTACTCCTCTATGAAAATCGCGGGGCAGCCGTTTGGCCGCCCCGTTGGTACATTACGCCATTCTGAAACAGGAAAAGTCACCAGGTTCGGCAATTCTCCGACCGCTTTACACCAGATACTCCTGCAGCGGCTTCACATCCAACTCGCCATTGAGCATGGCGACGATGCCGCCGGCGGCAGCATTTGCCCCGGCCACGGTGGTGAAGTAAGCCACGTTGTGCATGAGGGCCTCTCGACGGATGGAGAAGGAATCGGCTACAGCCTGGGCCCCCTGGGTGGTATTGAGCACCATACAGATTTCGCCGCTCTTGATGGCGTCGACGATGTGGGGCCGTCCTTCGAGCACCTTGTTGATCACCTCCACTTCCACCCCCTTCTCCTTCAGGTAGGCGGCGGTACCGCGGGTGGCGATCAGTCTGAAACCAGCATTATAGAGTTTTTTCGCTGAATCGACAATATGTTTCTTGTCGGCGTCGTGGAGGCTGATGAAAACCTTTCCCGACCGGGGGAGCTTCACGTTGGCGCCGAGCTGGGCCTTTGCGAAGGCCGTGGCAAAGTCGGGACCGATCCCCATGACTTCGCCGGTGGACTTCATCTCCGGTCCGAGCAGGGTGTCGACCCCCGGGAACTTGACGAAGGGAAAGACCGCCTCCTTGACCGACATGTGCTTCGGTACGATGTCGCCGGAGACGCCGAGCTCCTTCAGACTCTTGCCGGCCATGACCCGGGCAGCGATCTTGGCCAGGGGACGCCCCGTGGCCTTGGAGACGAAGGGGGCGGTCCGGGATGCCCGGGGGTTCACTTCAAGGATGTAGATGGTCCCGTCCTTGATGGCGTACTGGACGTTCATGAGCCCCTTGACGTTCAGTTCCAGGGCCATGATGGTGGTCTGCCGGCGGATCTCCTCCACCAGTTCTTGCGAGATGGAATGGGGCGGGAGGCAGCAGGCCGAGTCCCCCGAGTGGATGCCCGCCTCCTCTATATGCTCCATGATCCCGCCGATGACCACCTCGGTCCCGTCGCAGAGGGCATCCACGTCGATCTCGATGGCCTTGTCCAGGAACTTGTCGATGAGAATCGGATGCTCCGGCGAGGCCTGGACGGCAGTTGTCATGTAGCGGCGCAGGTTGTCCACATCGTAGACGATCTCCATGGCCCGGCCGCCGAGGACGTATGAGGGGCGCACCACCACGGGGTAACCGATACGGTTGGCCGCCTCTTCCGCTTCCTCGAAGGAGCGGGCGGTACCGTTCTCGGGCTGCAGGAGGTTCAGTTTGTGGAGCATCTCCTGGAAGCGTTCCCGGTCCTCGGCCCGGTCGATGGCGTCGGGTGAGGTGCCGATGATGGGGACTCCGGCCTTCTCAAGGGCCACGGCCAGCTTGAGGGGAGTCTGGCCGCCGAACTGGACGATGACCCCCTGGGGCTTCTCCAACTCGACTATGGAGAGGACGTCCTCGTAGGTGAGGGGCTCGAAGTAGAGGCGGTCGGAGGTATCGTAGTCGGTGGAAACCGTCTCCGGGTTGCAGTTGACCATGATGGTCTCGTAGCCGTCCTCGCCCAGGGCGAAAACGCCGTGAACACAGCAGTAGTCGAACTCGATTCCCTGGCCGATCCGGTTGGGTCCGCCACCGAGGATCATGATCTTCTTCCTGTCGGTCACCTCCGCCTCGCACTCCTCCTCGTAGGTGGAGTAGAGGTACGGAGTGTAAGCCACAAACTCGGCGGCGCAGGTATCGACCCGCTTGAACACGGGCTTGACACCGAGGGAGAGCCGCAACTGGCGGATCTCCTCATCGCTCTTGCCCCAGAACCGGCCGAGCATCTTGTCGGCGAAGCCGTACTGCTTGGCCTCCCGGATGATGGCCGTGAGATTCTCCGGCGTCTCGGTCGAGACACTGACTTTCCGCAATTCCTCTTCCTTCTCGATGATCTGCTTGATGTTATGGAGGAACCAGGGATCGATGGCGGTGAGCTGGAAGATCTCCTCAATGCTCATGCCGCTGCGCAAGGCGTCCCCCAGGTACCAGAGCCGTTCCCAGTTGGGAACCCGGAGCTTGTCGTGGATAAGCTGCTGCTCCTTTGCGGTCAGGGCCCGGCGGGTATCACCATTGGTAAAGAGACGCGACTCGAAACCTGAGGCGCCGATCTCCAGGGAACGGAGCGCCTTCTGGAACGACTCCTTGAAGGTCCTGCCGATGGCCATCACCTCCCCCACCGACTTCATCTGGGTGGTAAGGGTGGCGTCGGCGGCCGGGAACTTCTCGAAGGTGAAGCGCGGAATCTTGGTCACCACGTAGTCAATGGTAGGTTCGAAACAGGCCGGGGTCTCGCGGGTGATGTCGTTGCGGATCTCGTCCAGGGTGTAGCCCACGGCCAGCTTGGCCGCGATCTTGGCGATGGGGAAGCCGGTCGCCTTGGAGGCCAGGGCCGAGGAGCGCGACACCCGCGGGTTCATCTCGATGACCACCAGCCGGCCGTTCTTCGGGTTGATGCCGAACTGGATATTGGAGCCGCCGGTGTCGACCCCGATCTCGCGGATGATCTTGAGGGCCGCATCCCGGAGGATCTGGTACTCCTTGTCGGTGAGGGTCTGGGCAGGGGCCACGGTGATGGAGTCGCCAGTGTGGACCCCCATCGGGTCGAAGTTCTCGATGGAGCAGATGATCACCACGTTGTCGGCGGTGTCGCGCATCACCTCCAGCTCGTACTCCTTCCAGCCGATGACCGACTCCTCCACGAGGAT
>CAJPFF010000165.1 GCA_905339345.1 Geobacteraceae bacterium
CCGCCAGGCAAAGGGTCGGGCCTGGGTGGTCGATAAAACCACCAATGCCCGGCTCAAAGTCTCCTTTTTCTGGCCCTTCCGGGGGGACTACTGGATCATCGACCTGGGAACGGAGTACGAGTACGCCGTGGTGGGAACACCCAACCGGAAATACCTCTGGGTACTGAGCCGCACGCCGGTCATGGATGACACCGTGTATGCCGCCATCATGGAGCGGATCCGGCAGTTGGGGTTCGATCCCGGGAGGGTCGTGCGGGAAGCTGACACTATCCGGAAGAATGGTGAATCATGGTAATCGTCGGCATCTTGGCGTTCTGCCGCCGCTTCGGAAAGGGACTCTGATGGGAACGACCGGCGTCGGCATCTGCACCCGGTGGGACGCGGCTCAGCTGAAGGCGTTGGGGGTGACCACAGTCATGCAGAGCGCCCTCTACACCGGCCAGGTGAGCCACCGGCGGAACGTCCCGGTCGTGAACGAGTTCCGCTACAACCTCTTCATGGTCTACCTGGACCTGGCGGAACTGGAGCTGGTCTTCGCCGACCGCCTGCTCTGGTCCGTGGAAGGCCCCACCTGGGCCAGCTTCCGGCGTGCCGACCACCTGCGCCGGGAGGGCACCCTCGACACGGCGGTGCGGGATGTGGCCGAGGAGCAGCTCGGCTTCCGCCCCTCCGGACCGATCCGGCTCCTGACCCACCTCCGCTACCTGGGATACTGCTTTAACCCCATCAGCATCTACTACTGCTTCGGTGCCGACGGACTGCGGCTCGACGCCATTGTCGCCGAGGTCCACACACACCCCCGGGGGGAAGAGTACGTGCGTGCCCTGGATATCCGGAACGCGCGCCGGGAGGGAGAGTGGTACCTGTTCGAGCAGGAGAAGGAGTTCCACGTCTCCCCCTTCATGCCCATGGATCTTCGGTACACCTGGGGTTTCACCACACCCGGCGAAACCGTGGCAGTGGCAATGGAAAGCGAGCGGCAGGGGGAGATCATCCTCTCGGTCCTGCTCGACCTGGAGCGATGCCCCCTGACCGGCGAGAATCTGGCCCTGGCGCTCCTGCGGTGGCCCTCCATGACCCTCCGGATTCTCGCCAGCGTCTACTGGCAGGCCCTGCGGCTGAAGCGGAAGGGAGTGCCGTTCTGCCACCGTCCCGAATAGCCGTACGTCGTTCCCCGACTGAGCGTAAACAGTCGCGCTACCCCTCCGTCCCTCCCCCCTCTTCCTCCCTCTTGCACCACTCCCCCGAAGCCCCCAGATCATCCCGCACACTCTCCTTCCAGAGAGGAACTCCGCTGAAGTAGGCGGCCCGGCCCAGCATGTGGGCCGCCACCGGCGCCGTGAGGACGATGAAGACGATGATGGCGGCGATCTTCCCGGTGACCGCCGCGTCGTCGAAGAAGAGGGCCACCCCGCCAAGAATCAGGCTCGCCCCCAGGGTGGAGGCCTTGGTGGTGGCCGAGAGCCGCATGTAGAGGTCCGGGAACCGCACCACCCCGATGGCGGCCACCACGGCGAAGAAGGTCCCCCCGCCCAGGAGTATGGCGATGATCGTGTCACGCACCGCCGCCCCTCCGGTGCAGGTAGTAGGCGAAGGCCACGGTCCCCAGGAAGGTGATGAGGGCCAGGACGATGGCCGCGTCCAGGTAGGCGGGCTGGCCCGTGGCCACCGCGTAGGCGGCGGAGATGGCGATGATGAGGGTCGCCATGAGGTCCAGGGCCACCACCCGGTCGGGGAGGCTTGGCCCCCGCACCAGCCGGACAAAGGCAAGGACGATCCCTCCCCCCAAAAGCGGGAGGACCACGAGCTGAACAAAGGCATCGAGGGTCATCGGAACACCTCCCGGACCCGGCGCTCGAACCCCTCCTTGATCCCCCGCACGAGCGCCTCCGGATCGTCGATGTACATGGAGTGGACATAGAGGGTGCGCCGGTCATCGGCCACATGAAGGCTCAGGGTTCCCGGCGTGAGGGTAATGATGGTGGCGAGCACCGTGATTTCCAGGTCGCTCTCCACATCGAGGGGAACAGCCACGATGCCGGGGGTCATGTGATGGCGGGGGGTGAGGATGTCATGGGCCACCCGCAGGTTGGCCAGCACCAGCTCCCGGACAAAAAAGAGGATGAACCCGGCCACGGCCTGGATCTTCGACAGGTAGCCGGTGGTCCCCCTGCCCCGCCGGGCGATCCAGAGGACGAGGAACCCGACCACCGCGCCGGTGAAGAACCCCCCAGCCGTGTAGGTCCCCGTGAGGGCCACCCAGGCCAAGGCCAGGAGGATGTTGGAGAGAAACGGGGTCACGGTTTCACCCCCAAGACCGCGGCGATGTAGAGCTCGGGATTCAGGAGCTGATCGGCGGCGGCTAGCGACAGCCGGAAGAGGGGCTCGGCCCCCACCCCCATGGCTACCGTCGCCAGGGCCAGGAGCACGGCCGGCACCCCCAGCAGGAGTCGCGCCCCGCCGGGGATGTGGGGATGGTAGTGGGCGTGGGGTTCACCCTCCCGGACGGGTCGGTCCTTCCAGAATGCCTCGGCCCAGATCTTGGTCATGGAGAAGAGGGTCAGGATGCTCACCATCAGGGCCACGGCCACCACCACGTACCGCTCCTCCGCGAGACCCGCCCGCACCAGGGCCAGCTTGGCCCAGAACCCCGACAGGGGGGGAATCCCCGCCAGGGCCAGGGCCGGCACCAGAAAGAGTGCCGCCACCAGGGGACGCCCCTCGTAGAGCCCCCCCAGTTCACCCAGCTCCGTGGTGCCGGTGATCCGTTTCACGATGCCGGCCACCAGGAAGAGGGCCGACTTGGCCGCGATGACGTGGACCATGAAGAAGACGGTCCCGGCCAGGGCCAGGGGGGTCAGGAGCCCGAGCCCCATGACCAGATAGCCGATCTGGCTCACGATGTGGAACGACAAGAGGCGCCGCATCTCGTGCTGGGCCACGGCCCCCAGAACCCCGGTCACCATGGTGAGCCCCGCCGCCGCCAGAATCAGGGTCCGCCCCGCCTCGGCCTCCTGGACGAAGATGAGGGTGAATATCCGCACCAGCACGTAGACCCCCACCTTGGTCAGGAGGGCCGAGAAGATGGTGGTCACCGCCACGGGAGGGGTGTGGTAGGAAGCGGGAAGCCAGAAGAAGAGCGGGAAGACCGCCGCCTTGATCCCGAAGGCGGCAAAGAGGAGCGCGGCGATGACCGGCACCGTGCCGCCGTGGGGTACCTCCCTGAGCTGCCTCGCCAGGTCGGCCATATTGAGGGTTCCCGCCACCCCGTAGAGGATGCCGATCCCGGCCAGGAAAAAGGCCGAGGCGATCAGGTTCAGGGCCACGTACTTGATGGCCCCCTCCATGTGCTCCCGGCGCCCCCCCAGGGCCAGGAGTACGAAGGAGGCGATGAGCATCACCTCGAACCAGACGTAGAGGTTGAAGAGGTCCCCGGTCAGGAGCGACCCGCAGACCCCCAGGAGGAGCACCTGCATGAGGGGATGGTATCCCAGGGCCTCGTGCTCGATGTCGGCGCTGGCCAGGGAATAGACCGCCACGGCGAGCCCCATGGCGCCGGCCACCACCACCATGACGGCGCTGAAGAGGTCGGCCGCCAGGGTGATGCCGAAGGGTGCCGGCCAGTTCCCGGCCTGGGCGCTCACCACCCCCTGCCGCTGCACCGCCGAGAGCAGCGCCACCCCGGCCGCCAGGAGCGCCGCCGTGCCGCCGATGCTGAGCAGACGCTGCAGCTCCCGCCGGTGCCAGGCCAGAAGCCCCGCCACCGCCGTGGCCAGGGGGATAATGAGGGGGAGGAACAGTAAAAGCTTCATCCGCTGCTCCGGGAGTCGGTATCCGTCGTGGTCATCACGTCCAGGTCGTCGGTCCCCACGGTCTGGTAGACCCGCTTGATGAGGACCAGGGCAAAGGCCTGCACCCCGAAGCCAATGACGATGGCGGTGAGGATCAGGGCCTGGGGGAGCGGATCGGCCACCGGGAGAAGCGGCTCGGTCCCCCCGGGAGGGACGTAGGGGGGCCGCCCCCGGGTGAGGCGCCCCACGGTGAAGATGAGGAGGTTGGCCGCGTTACCCAGGAGCGCCAGGCCGAAGACCATCTTCACGATGCTCCGCCGCACCATGAGGTAGAGCCCCGCCGCGTACAATCCGCCGATAACCACTGCCAGAACGCTTTCCACTCTATTCCTCCATGAGGCTGAAGACGATCATGAGGGCCATCCCCGCCACCACCAGATAGACCCCGGCATCGAAGAGGAGCGGGGTGCCGGCGTGGCCGATGACTGGCACCGGGAGCGTACTCCAGAGACCGGTGAGAAACGGCAGCCCCAAAGTCAGGGACAACACACCGCTTGCGAGGGCCGTCAGAAGCCCCGCCGCCACCAGCTGCCGCGGCTCCACCCGGAGCACCCGCCGGGCCCCGGCCACACCGTGGGCCAAGGCATGGAGGACAAAGGCGGCCGCCGCCACGAGCCCCCCCACGAACCCGCCCCCCGGCTCGTTGTGTCCACGCAGAAGGAGAAAGAGTGAGAAGAGGAGCAACAGCGGCAGCAGAAGACGGACAGCGGTTGCGAGAAGCAGTGACTGCATGGCCTACCCCCCTCCCTCCCCCCGGCCCTTCATGAGCCCGTAGACCCCCAGGGCCGCCACGGCCAGGACCGTGATCTCCCCCAGGGTGTCCAGTGCCCGGAAATCCACCAGGATCACGTTGACCACGTTCCGGCCGTGCCCCGCCGGCAGGCTCTGCTCCAGAAAATAGGTGCTGATGTGGGGAACCAGGGTCTGGGAGACCGCCAGCAGCACCAGCACCGTCATGAAGCCGCCGACGGAGAAGGCCACCAGGAGGTCCCGTACCCTTCCTCCCGGCGTGGAGAGGAGCGAAAAGCGGGGGAGCCGGTAGAGAACCAGGACGAACAGTACGATGGAGAGGGTCTCGATGCAGAACTGGGTCATGGCCAGGTCCGGGGCGCCGTAGAGGATGTAGACCAGGGCAACCCCGTACCCCACGGTGCCGAGGCCGGCCACCGCTGCCAGCCGCGAGGTGGTCGTCGCCGCCGTCAGGGCCCCCGCCAGGATGACACCAGCGGCCAGCCACTCGTGGATCCCACCGTCGGGTCGGGGAAGCTGCCGGGGGATCTCCCCGCTCCGGAGGATGGCGACCCCCATAAGGAACACCGCGGCCCCCACCACCGTCATCAGGTAGTAGCGGAGCCGGCCGTTCTGGAGGAGGCGGGTCTGCCACCGGGCAAGGCCGAGCATCCCGTCGATAAGGAGCCCGTACCCCCGCTCCGGCCCCCACCCCGGCCCGCTGCCGGCGGGAAGACGCCGGAGCAGCGCCCCCCGGACAGAGGCGATGCCGACCCCGGCCGCCACCGTGGCCACTCCCAGGAGGAAGACCGGGTTCACCCCGTGCCAGAGGGCCAGATCAACCGGCACCGGAACGCCCCGCACCGCCGCCACCGCCGGGGCCACCAGCCACCGTCCAGTCAGGCCGGGGACAATGCCGACGACAAGCCCCATGAGGGCAGGAAGCAGCGGAGGGAGCCAGAGGAGCGATTCCACCCGGTGGTGATGGAGAGACGTGTCCCGCTCCCGCCCGTGGAAGGGAAGATACCCCACCATGACCGCCACCGCCACCGTAAGGGCGTTGGCGACGAAGCCGGCCCCGGTCACAAACTCTGCCGCCAGGGGGGCCTGGAGCTTGGCCTCGTAGAGGAGCTCCTTGGCGATGAACCCAGCCAGCGGCGCCACCCCTGCCATGGAGAGGGCCGCAAGCCCCGCCCCCAGGGCCACCCACGGCATGGCCCTGGCGAGCCCCCCCATCCGCGCCAGGTCCCGGGTGCCGGCCCCGTGGTCCACGGCTCCGGCGGCCAGGAAGAGGGCGCTCTTGTACAGGGCGTGGACCAGCAGAAAGACCATGGCGGCCGTGGCGGCACGGGGCGTGTGGAGCCCCAGGAGGAGCGTCAGGGTCCCCAGGGCGCTCACGGTGGAATAGGCAAGGATCTGCTTCAGGTCGCTCCGGATGAGGGCCATGACCCCGCCCGCCACCATGGTGATCCCCCCCGCCAGGGTCACGCTCCAGAACCACGCATCGGTCCCCCCCAGCACCGGCGAGAGGCGTGCCAGGAGATAGATCCCCAGTTTCACCATGGTGGCCGAGTGGAGATAGGCGCTGACAGGCGTCGGCGCCTCCATGGCGCCGGGGAGCCAGAAGTGGAACGGGAACTGGGCCGACTTGGTGAAGGCGCCCAGCAGGACAAGGGCCAGGATCGGCACGTAGAGAGGGTGGCTGCGAACCGCGTCGCCCCGGGTGAGGAGCGCCGCCAGATCCAAGCTTCCCGCCCCCTCCCCCAGCAGTATGAACCCCGCCAGGAGCGCCAGGCCGCCGGCGCAGGTCACCAGGAGCGCCTGGAGGGCCGCCTTTCTCGCCGCCTCCCGGCCGTGGTCGAAGCCGATGAGGAGGTAGGAGCAGAGCCCGGTCAGCTCCCAGAAGACGAAGAGGGTGATCAGGTCGCCGGCCAGGACCGTCCCGAGCATGGCGGCCATGAAGGCGAGGATCAGGCCGTAGAATCGCCCGAGATGGTGGTGGCCGTGGAGGTAGGACGAGGCGTAGGCCACCACGAGGACGCCGATGCCGGTGATGAGGAGGGCAAACAAAAGGCTCAGGCCATCGAGCGAAAAGGAGAAGTCGACTCCCAGGGACGGTATCCACTCATAGGCGGCACGTATCGTGTGCCCGGCCGCCACCTCCCCTCCCTGCGCCGCGAAGAAGCCAAAGAGCATGAGCGGTACCAGGGCGCAAACCCACCCGGACCACCGGGGTAAGCGGCGGTGGAGAAAGGGGGCCGCCAGGGCGGCTCCGAACCCTGAGAGAACGGCAACAATCATAGGGAAATCCCGTCGACGGTGGAGATTACATCTGCTCTATTCTAACCGTGGAGCCGGCGGTTGCAAGGAAGCGGAAAACTTAGCCTCCCGGCCCGGTCTCCCAAAAGTCGATCACAATGGCACTGCAGTCGTCATCGGGGGGATCGTTTGCCCCGAAGGCCCGCAACGCGGCGGCAAGCTCGTCCATGAACCGGATGTAGCTTCCTCCCGTCGCGGCGAGAAACGCTTCGAGCCTTCCGGCACCGAAGACCTCCCCCGCCCCGTTTGACGCATCGAGGATACCGTCCGTATAGAGGAGCAGACGATCACCCCTCTCGAACCTGAAGGAGCCGGGAGCCATCTCCGTTTCGGCGAAGAAGCCGACCGGCGGCGCCGTGGGCGAGAGACGATACTGGGAGGATCCCCGCTGCACCAGCGGAGGAACATGCCCGGCATTCACATACTCCATGCGAAGCGAGGCGGGGTCGATGATCCCGAGAAACAGGGTCGAAGAAAAATGGTGGTCGAGCTCCACGCCACGGTCGGCAAAGCGGATGAGAAACCGGTTCAACTGCGACACCATGCCAAGAGGAGTGTCAGCAGTCAGGGCGCAGTGGTGCAAAAAACCGTAGACGAGGGACATCACCACCGACGACTGGATGTCGTGGCCGGTTACGTCACCGATGAGCACCACCTCCCGGCCGTCGGCCATGGGGATGAAGTCGAAATAATCGCCACCCAGTGCCTTGGCCATCCGGTTCATGACCCCGATGCATCCCCACCGGCAGACCGGCGCGGTCCGCGGCAGGAGCAGCTGCTGGATGCGGCTCGCCAGGGCAACCACCGGTCCATGCCGGAGCGCCGTCGCCGTGCCCGGTTCAGCTCTGCATCCTTCAACCCTTTCCGAAGCCATGGCATCCTCCCGGTCGCAGACGGCTGCGTAGGCTACCGCCGCACCACCGTCACCGTCGTCCCACCTTCCGCGCCCCCCCGAGAAGGGGAAGCCACCACAACGCCGGCGGTCGGCACCCCAAGTTCGTCCACCAGGAAGCTCCTGAGCCGGGCGGCCCGCACCCTGCCGTCCTTTCCCCCGGCAGCCACCCGGAAGGAAAAGCCCTCCGCCCCGCCGGGAAGCCTCTTCACCAGGGCCAGGGCGGCCATGCTCTCCCGGGTCGGCTCCCCCGTGTCGTCAAAGACAACCGGCGGCAGAAACGGCTTCAGGGCCACATCCAGGACCACGGGAACCTGAAGGCGTCGCTCCAGGAGCCTGGCGAGAAGCTCCCGTTCGTCGCCGGTGAGGGGGTAGTCCCGCCGCAGGGACAGCGAGACATGGGCCGGCCCGGGCTTTTCCGCAAATCCAAGACGGATATCCGCCACGGCAAAGGGGGCCGTGAACGCCTCCAGCTCGACCCGGGCCTCCCTGAGGAGCCGGGCCGTGACGGCCTGCATCGACGCGGCACCCTCTTCCGGGGGGAGTGCCGGCTGGGGGGCGGGGAGGTGAGTTGAAAGCTCGGCCTTCGGCTCGATGGAACCGGCGGTCACTACCACCTGCTCCAGGTTCAGGTCGGCCTTGCGCCCCAGCAGGGAACCGATCTCCTTCTCGATCTCCTCCTCGGCCCGCTTCTCGAAGGGCCGCACCGTGTTAACCGTAACACTCACCCCGACACCGGCACCCTTCTCCTGCACCGCAAAGCCGGTCACCCGGGAGTGGGCCTCCCGGTCCAGGTGCTTTTTCAGCACCCGCTCCACCCGCTTGGTGAGCTTCACCTTGCGCAGATCCGTCACCAGGGTATAGACGAGGGGGATAGAGATGAAGGTGAGCACCGTCCCAAGGATCAAGAGCCGCTTGCGGGCCGGGTAGCGCTCCTCCGAGGCCATGGAGCTGCGGAAGTTGAAGAGGAAAAAGACTAGGTCCGACGCCAGGACGATGGCCACGAAGTTGGTGAAGAACAGGAGAAAGCCGCCGAGCCCCAACAGGGGGCGGCCGCTCCCCAGGCCAAAGCCCGCCACGGAGAGTGGGGGGATGACGGCGGTGGCCACCGCCACCCCCGTGGCGGTGATCATGTAATTCTTCTTGGTGCAGAGGGCGATGGCCCCGGCGGTGCCGGCCAGGACCGCCACGAAGAGGTCGTAGATGTTGGGGCGAACCCGGGCCAGGATCTCGGCGGTGGGCTCCTTTAGGGGCGAAATGAAGGTGACGAGGGTGGTCACCGCGATGGTGAGGCCGACGCTCACGGCAATGGCCCGGAGCCCCCGCCGGGCCAGGGCCAGGTCGCCGATGGTGAAGGCGAGGCCGAAGGAGAGGATCGGCCCCATGAGGGGAGAGATGAGCATGGCCCCGATGACCACGGCCACACTGTTGGTCAGAAGACCCAGGAGCGCAATGAGGCTCGCCAGGAGGAGCAGCGACAGGTAGCTCCCCGAGAGCTCCGCCCCTACCACGGCATTCTTGATGATGGAGCGGTGGTCAATGTCGGCGGTCCGTTCGGCGATATACTCGCGCAGACGTTTTAACCGGTAATGAATGTAAGGGGTAACCACGGTTGATCCTCCTGCGTGCGGCGCCTGACGCGTGCGATAGCATTCCCCCCAAAGGTACCAGCCTTTTCCCCTTCCCACAAGCGGCCGGGCCGGTTTCCGCCCAGCCACGGGCCACAGACACCCCGGTGCCGATAATGCGGCGACCCCTTTGCACTCTCGGCCCAGCCTGTTAGTCTTTCGGTAGTGTCACACACAGACACTCACTGCCAGTTCGTCACCCGGCCGGCTCCCGCCCCGGGAGGCACCGAAGGAGTCGCCATGAGATTCGCCCTGTTTCTGGCCATCGTGCTGACGGCCCTGGTGGTCACCTTCTCCCTCCAGAATGCCCAGCCGGTCCAGGTGCAGTTCCTGGCCTGGTATTTCGAGGGGGCCCTTGTCCTCGTTCTCCTCATGACCTTCGTGGCCGGAGCCGCCACCATGTACCTGGCCTCTCTCCCCCGCCGCTTTGCCCGGGGCCGGGAACTGGCCGACCTGCGGCGCCGGCTGGAGGAGTCCCGGCGGCAGGGGGACCGGCTCCAGGCGGAGAAGGGGGACCATGGAACCGCCCAAGGGATAGCTCCCCGGGAGGGATGACGGGGAACTCCCGCTGGGGCCCGGAATCAGCATCATAGCAATTTCAGTGAGTTGCTCCGCATATTTGATTTGTGTACAAATTAATTGTACCCTACCGGGTACTTACTGCCCGCAAAGGAGTCGACATGACGCCGTGGCACCTGGACATGGGGGCAACGCCCCGTGCCGAAGGAGTTCACTTCAGGGTATGGGCGCCCCTGGCCGAATCCGTTGAGGTCATCCGCTGCGCCGGGGGGGAAGGGACGTCGTACCCACTCTCCCGAAGCGGCGAGTACTTCCAGGGAACCATCGCCGGCATGGGCCCGGGGGAGCGCTACTGGTACCTGCTGGACGGCGCCCTGCGTAGCCCCGACCCGGTATCCCGCTGCCAGCCCGAAGGGGTCCACGGCCCCTCGCAGGTGGTGGACCCGGGCGCCTTCCCCTGGAACGACGGCGCGTGGCAGGGAGTGGAGCTGGATGAGCTCATCACCTACGAGCTCCACGTGGGGACCTTCACCCCGGAGGGGACCTTCGCCGCGGCAATCGGCCGACTCGATTACCTGTGCGAGCTGGGGGTGACCGCCCTGGAGCTGATGCCGGTGGCGGAGTTCCCCGGAAGCCGCAACTGGGGGTACGACGGGGTCTTCCCCTTTGCACCCCACCACGCCCATGGCGGACCCGACGGTCTCAAGGCCCTGGTGGACGCCTGCCACCGGCGGGGGCTGGCGGTTATTCTCGACGTGGTCTACAACCACCTGGGGCCTGAGGGAAACTACCTCCACGGCTTCGCCCCATATTTCACCAACCACTACCGGACACCGTGGGGCGATGCGGTGAACTACGACGGCCCCTACAGCGACGGGGTCCGCCACTACGTCATCGCCAACGCCCTCCACTGGGTGGCCGAATACCACATGGACGGGCTGCGCCTCGACGCAGTCCACGGCATCTACGACTTCAGTGCCCGCCACATCCTCGCCGAACTGGCCGACGAGGTCCACAGCCTCGCCGGAGGCCTGGGGCGCCAGGTCCACGTCATCGCCGAAAGCGATCTGAACGACGCACGGATCGTCACTGATCCCGAGCATGGCGGCCACGGCCTCGACGCCCAGTGGAGCGACGACTTCCACCACGCCCTCCACACACTTCTCACGGGCGAGAGGAGGGGCTACTACGAGGATTTCGGCGACTTCTCCCAGATGCTGACGGCCCTGCGCGACGGTTTCGTCTACGCCGGCACCTATTCCCGCCACCGGCGCCGGCGCCACGGCAGCGCCTCGTCCCACCTGCCGCCCGAACGGTTCGTGGTCTGCATCCAGAATCACGACCAGGTGGGAAACCGCGCGTGCGGCGACAGGCTTTCCTCCTCCCTGTCGCCGGAGCGGCTGAAGCTGGCCGCCGCCATGGTCATCCTCTCCCCCTATCTCCCCCTCCTCTTCATGGGGGAGGAGTACGGCGAGACCGCCCCGTTCCCCTACTTCACGAGCCACGGCGACGCGGACCTGGTCGAGGCGGTCCGGAAGGGCCGGCGGGAGGAGTTCGCCGCCTTCGGCTGGGATACGGAGGTGCCGGACCCCCAGGCAGAGGAGACGTTCCGCTCCGCCTGCATCGACCCGGAAAAGCGCCACCGGGGGGTACACCGCCACCTCTTCGCCTTCACCCGGGAGTTGATCCGCCTGCGCAAAGCCCTTCCCCCGTTCAGTGTCCCGACCCGGCAGGGGACATCGGTCACCGGCTTCGGAATGGAGCAGGTCCTCATGGTGGACAGACACGGCCATGGCGACGACGTCATCTGCATCTTCAACCTGAGCGGTGTCGAACAGCCGGTACCCGTAATCGGAATCCGAGGGAGGCACCGGAGGATTCTCGACTCGACGGAGGGCTGCTGGGGAGGAGGGGGCGGCGGCACTCCAGAACTGCTTGACGAAGGCGCCCTCCTGCTCGTGCCGCCGTTCGCGGTGC
This sequence comes from Geobacteraceae bacterium, assembly GCA_905339345.1. GTDB lineage: Bacteria > Desulfobacterota > Desulfuromonadia > Geobacterales > Geobacteraceae > Geobacter. Next base: position 11,916 of record CAJPFF010000165.1, read on the forward strand.
TCATCTACCAGGGGGAGCCGCTGCCATGAGCCGCCATATCTGCATACACGGCCACTTCTACCAGCCCCCCCGGGAAAACCCCTGGCTGGAGGCGGTGGAGATCCAGGACTCGGCCCACCCCTACCACGACTGGAACGAGCGGATCACCGCCGAGTGCTACGCCCCCAACGGCGCGTCCCGCCTCTTCGACGGCGAGGGGCGCATCCGGGACATCGTCAGCAACTACGCCCGCATCAGCTTCAACTTCGGGCCGACCCTTCTGGCCTGGATGGAGGAATACTCCCCCGAGGTCTACCGGGCCATCCTGGAGGCGGACCGCCTGAGCATCGGCTGGCGCTCGGGCCACGGCAACGCCCTGGCCCAGGTCTACAACCACCTCATCATGCCCCTGGCGAACCGGCGGGACAGGGAAACCCAGGTGCGGTGGGGAATCGCCGATTTCGAGCGGCACTTCGGCCGCTTCCCGGAGGGGATGTGGCTGGCCGAGACGGCCGTGGACACGGAAACCCTCGACGTGCTCGCCGCCGAAGGAATCCGCTTCACCATCCTCGCCCCCCACCAGGCCCGGCGGATTCGGCCCCGCGGCGGACGGAAATGGCACTCCGTGGAGGGGGGGCATATCGATCCGACCATGCCCTACCTCTGCCGTCTCCCGTCGGGGCGCTCCATTGTCATCTTCTTCTACGACGGCCCCATCTCCCGGGCCGTGGCCTTCGAAAAGCTCCTGGACCAGGGGGAGCGCTTCGCCGAGCGGCTCCTGTCCGGCTTCGACGACCGCCGCAACCGCCCCCAGGTCCTCTCCATCGCCACAGACGGCGAGACCTACGGCCACCACCACATGCACGGCGATATGGCCCTGGCCTATGCCCTCTCGTACCTGGAGGACAACGGCCTGGCGCGCCTCACCAACTACGGCGAGTTCCTGGAAATTCATCCCCCGAGCCACGAGGTGGAGATCGTGGAGCAGAGCTCCTGGAGCTGCAGCCACGGCATCGAGCGGTGGCAGGGGGACTGCCGCTGCAACTCAGGGGGATATCCCCACTGGAACCAGCAGTGGCGCGGCCCCCTGCGCCACGCCTTCGACTGGCTGCGGGACGAACTGGCAGGCCCCTACGAAATGGTGGCCGGGGCCCTGCTCCGGGACCCCTGGCAGGCCCGGGACCACTACATCGGGGTCATGCTCGACCGCTCCCCCGAGCAGGTGGACGCCTTTTTCCACCGCCATGCCCTGCGCCCCCTGGCCCACGAGGAACGGACCAGGGCCCTGAAGCTCCTGGAGATGCAGCGTCACCTCCTCCTCATGTACACGAGCTGCGGCTGGTTCTTCGATGAACTCTCGGGAATCGAGACGGTGCAGGTGATCCAGTACGCGGGGCGGGCCGTGCAGCTGGCCCGGGAGCTGTTCTGTAACGCTATCGAGGCGTCATTCCTCCAGCGGCTGGCGGCGGTGCGGGGCAATATCCCCGAATACCGGGACGGCGCGAGCATCTACGAGGCCTTTGTCCGGCCGGCCATGATCGATCTGGTCAGGGTGGGGGCCCACTACGCGGTGAGCTCCCTGTTCCAGGAGTACGGGGATGAAACCCGGGTCTTCAGCTACCGGGTGCGGAGCAAGGATTCCCGGCACATCCCGGCGGGGCAGACGCGGCTCGCCATCGGCCGCGTCCTGGTCAGCTCCGTCACCACCGGCGAGCGGGACCAGATCACCTACTGCGTCCTCTACTTCGGCAACCACGCCCTCAATGGCGGGGTCCGCAGCTTCCGCGGGGAGGAGGCCTACGGGGCCATGGCCGCCGAAATCACCCGGGCCTTCGAGGCGAGCGACTTCGCCGAGATCATCCGGCTCATGGACGCCCACTTCGGCATGCACAACTACTCCCTGCGGGACCTGTTCCGGGACGAGCAGCGCAGGATTCTCGGCATGGTCATCGGGGGCGTGCTGACCGAGTTCGAGGACCGCTACACGGCCCTCTATGACAACAACCGCCTTCTCATGGGGTTCGTCCGGCAGACCGGCATGCCGGTGCCCAACCGCTTCATGACCACCGCCCAGGTGGCCCTGAACCTGAAGCTGGACCGGGCCTTCGCCAAATCCGGCATCGCCGGCGCCGAAATCGAAGAGCTTCTGCGGGAAATCGCCGACTGGGGAGTGGAGATCGACCGTGTCGACCTGGAATTCCAGATCCGCCGGCGGCTGGAAAAGGCCATGGCGATACTCCGGGACGACCCCCTGGACCGGGGGCTCCTGGCGGAGGCCGCCGGCCTCCTGGAGCTGGCGGGCCGGCTCCCCATCGACCTGAACCTCTGGCTGGCCCAGAACATCTACCTGGAGATCGCCCGGCCCCGCTGGCGGGAACTGATGGAGCGATCACGGGGGGGCGACGCGCGCAACGACTGGTGGTTCGAGGAGTTCCGCTGCCTGGGCGAGCGGCTCAACTTCAACACCCACACCGTCCTCCCCCCCGTATCGGAGGAATGACATGGAACAGAACGACCTTTCGGGTGCCCGGATACCGACGGCAACCTATCGCCTCCAGTTCAACGCCGGCTTCCGCTTCCGGGACGCGGAGCGGGTCGTCCCCTACCTGCACGCCCTGGGGATAAGCGACCTCTACGCCGCCCCCCTCTTCAAGGCCAGGTCCGGGTGCATGCACGGCTACGACATCGTGGACCACAACCGCCTGAACCCGGAACTGGGGGACCGGGACGATTTCGACTCCCTGTGCGGCACCCTCGGACGCCACGGCATGGGGCAGGTCCTCGACTTCGTCCCCAACCACATGTGCGTGGAAGGGGGAGAGAACGAGCGCTGGCTCGACCTGCTGGAAAACGGCCCCAGCTCCGTCAACGCCGATTTTTTCGACGTGGACTGGTTGCCGGTCAAGAAGGAGCTGTCCGACAAGGTGCTTATTCCGGTGCTGGGGGACCAGTACGGCACGGTCCTGGATAACGGGGAGCTGGTCCTCTCCTTCGAGGAGGGGGCATTCTTCATCGGGTACTACGAGCACCGCTTCCCCATCATCCCCAAGACCTACAGCCCCGTCCTCACCCACCGGCTCCAGGAGCTGGAGCAGCTCCTCCCCCCCGACCACGAGGCGTACCGGGAGCTGCTGAGCATCGTGACCGCCATCACCCACCTCCCCTTCTACACGGATCGGGACCCGGAGCGGGTCCGGGAGCGCTACCGGGAGAAGGAGGTCATCAAGCGGCGGCTCTGGGCCCTCTGCTGCGACTGCTGGCCCATCAAGACCCACATCGATGAGAACGTCCGGATCTTCAACGGCGAGAAGGGGAGCCCCCGCAGCTTCGACCTGCTGGACGGGCTCCTGCGCCAGCAGGTCTATCGCCTGGCCCACTGGCGCACCGCCACGGACGAGATCAACTACCGCCGCTTCTTCGACATCAACGCCCTGGGTGCCATCCGGATGGAGAACCCGCGGGTATTCGAGGAGGCCCACCGGCTCGTGCTGCGGCTCGTGCGGGAGGGGAAGGTGACGGGGCTGCGGATCGACCACGCCGACGGGCTCTACGACCCCACCGACTATTTCCGGAGGCTCCAGCGGGCCTGCTTCCTGGAGACGAGACTGGCCGGCCTCGGCGACACGGATGAGCAGGAGAAGGGGGACCAGGGGCCGGACAGCCGGGCCGAGACGATCCTCCAGATGTACGACGAGATGCTGGAGGTCTCGCCCCAGGCGAAACCCTTCTACATCGTGGGCGAAAAAATCCTCATGAAGAACGAGCGGCTCCCCGAGGACTGGCCGGTTCACGGCACCACCGGCTACGAATTCGCCAACGCCGTGACCGGCCTCATGGTGGACACACGCCACGGCCGGGAGTTCGACGCCATCTACGCGCGGTTCATCCAGGAGCGGCCCAACTTCGCCGAGATCGCCTACCTGAAGAAGAAGCAGGTCATGCGGTTCTCCATGGGGGGCGAGATCAACACCCTGGGGCACTACCTGAACACCCTTTCGGAGAGCAACCGCCACACCCGCGACTTCACCCTGGGGAGCCTCATCAGGGCCTTGGTGGAGGTGATCGCCCACTTCCCCGTCTACCGCACCTATACGGCCACCCGCAAGGTGGCGGACCGGGACCGCCAGTACATCGAGTATGCCGTGGCCAAGGCCAGGCGGCGCAACCCCGCCATGAGCGCGTCGATCTCCACCTTCATCGAGGATGTGCTCCTGCTCCGCTTCTACGACAGCACCAGCGGGGAGGAGCAGGAGCAGTGGCTCGACTTCGTCATGAAGTTCCAGCAGCTCACGGGACCGGTCATGGCCAAGGGGCTGGAGGACACCGCCTTCTACGTCTACAACCGGCTCGTCGCCCTCAACGAGGTGGGGGGGATGCCCGAGCGGTTCGGCATGACCCTGGAGGCGTTCCACGGCCAGAATATCGAGCGGGCCCGCAGCACCCCCCTCGCCATGCTGGCCACCTCCACCCACGACACCAAGCGGAGCGAGGATGTCCGGGCCCGGATCAGCGTCCTGTCGGAGGACCCGGCGGCCTGGCACGACACTCTCATGGGCTGGAGCCGCATGAACCGCGGCCACAAGGTGACGGTCCAGGGGGTCAAGGTGCCGGACCGCAACGAGGAGTACCTCCTCTACCAGACCATCGCCGGGGCCTGGCCCGCGGAGTGGTTCACCACCGAAGGGGCACACGATGACTTCGTCCGCCGAATCAGGGAGTATCTCCTCAAGGCCATGCGGGAGGCCAAGGTGAACACGAGCTGGATCAACCCGAACCCGGTCCACGAGGAAGCGGCCCTCCACTTCGTCGACACCATCCTCCGGGATGTTCCCGCCAACGGCTTCCTGGCCGATCTGCGCCGGACGCTTCCCCCCCTGGTCCGCTGCGGCCTGCTGAACTCCCTCTCCCAGACCCTGCTCAAGGCGGCCTCCCCCGGCATCCCCGACTTCTACCAGGGGACCGAGCTCTGGGACTTCAGCCTCGTGGACCCGGACAACCGGCGGCCGGTGGATTTCCAAAAGCGGACGGCCATGCTGGAGGGATTGCGGACCGCGGAAGCGGAGCGGGGGACCCTCTCACTGGCCCGAGAGCTTCTGGACACCATGGTCGACGGCCGGGTGAAGCTCTACCTGGTTTGGAAGGTCCTCTGCTTCCGCCGGGAGCACCGCGCCCTCTTCGAGCAGGGCAAGTACCTCTCCCTGGAGGTCCAGGGGGAGCGAAGCGACAACGTCTGCGCCTTCGAGCGGTACCGCGACGGCGAGACGGTCATTGCCGTGGCGCCCCGCTTCTACACCCGGCTGGGGGTTCCCTCGGGGGGGCTCCCCCTGGGGGCGGAGGTCTGGAAGGATACGCGGCTCCTCATCCCCTTCGAGGGGGCCGGCCGCGCCTACCGCAACATCCTCACCGGCGAGCGGGTCGTGACAGCGCTGCGGGAGGGGCAGACGACCCTCCCCCTCTCCGCGGTGCTGGCGAATTTCCCGGTGGCGCTCCTGGAGGCGGCGGAGGAGGAGTAAAGGAACGGAGGTATCCCATGCAACGCAGAGTACCGATGCCGGACGACACACCCCACTGGTACCGGGACGCCGTCATCTACCAGCTCCACGTGAAGGCCTTTGCCGACTCCGACGGCGACGGAGTCGGCGATTTCCGCGGGCTCATGGAGAAGCTCGACTACCTCCACTCCCTGGGGATCACCGCCATCTGGATTCTCCCCTTCTACCCCTCGCCCCTGCGGGACGACGGGTACGACATCGCCGACTACTACAGCGTGAACCCCAGCTACAACACTCTGCGGGAGTTCCGGGAATTCCTCCGGGCGGCCCACGCCCGCGGCATCCGGGTTATCACCGAACTGGTCCTCAACCACACCTCGGACCAGCACCCCTGGTTCCAGCGGGCCCGCCGGGCCCGGCCCGGGTCGATCCACCGGGACTACTACGTCTGGAGCGACACCCCCGACCGGTACAACGAAACCCGCATCATCTTCCAAGACTTCGAGACCTCCAACTGGAGCTGGGACCCGGTGGCCAAGGCCTACTACTGGCACCGGTTCTACGCCCACCAGCCCGACCTCAACTTCGACAACCCGAGGGTCCAGGCGGAGATGCTCCGGGTCATTGACTACTGGCTCGGGATGGGGGTGGACGGGGTGCGGCTCGACGCGGTCCCCTACCTCTTCGAGCGGGAGGGAACCAACTGCGAGAACCTCCCCGAGACCCACGCCTTCCTGAAGAGGCTCCGGGAGCACGTGGACGCCTCGTTCCCCAACCGGATGCTCCTAGGGGAGGCCAACCAGTGGCCCGAGGACGCCATCGCCTACTTCGGCGAGGGGGACGAGTGCAACATGCTCTTCCACTTCCCCCTCATGCCCCGCATGTACATGGCCATCGAGATGGAGGACCGCTTCCCCGTGGTCGACATCCTCGACCAGACCCCCGCCATCCCCGAGGGGTGCCAGTGGGCCATCTTCCTGCGCAACCACGATGAGCTGACCCTGGAGATGGTCACCGACGAGGAGCGGGACTACATGTACCGGATCTACGCAGCCGACCCCAAGGCCCGGATCAACCTGGGAATCCGGCGCCGCCTCGCACCGCTCCTGGGGAAAGACCGGCGCAGGATCGAGCTGATGAACGCCCTCCTCTTCTCCCTTCCCGGCACCCCCGTCATCTACTACGGCGACGAGATCGGCATGGGGGACAACTACTACCTGGGGGACCGCAACGGGGTCCGCACCCCCATGCAGTGGAGCCCCGACCGCAACGCCGGCTTCTCCTCCGCCAACCCCCAGCGGCTCTTCCTGCCGGTCATCATCGACCCCGAATACCACTACGAGGCGGTGAACGTGGACATCCAGGAGCGCAACCCCACCTCGCTCCTCTGGTGGATGCGCCGCACCATCGCCGTGCGCCGCCGCCACCGGGCCTTCAGCCGCGGCGCCATGGAGATGCTCTATCCGGCCAACCACCGGGTTCTCGCCTTTCTCCGCCGCCACGACGACGATGTGATCCTCGTGGTGGCGAACCTCTCCCGTTTCGCCCAGGCCGTGAGCCTCGACCTCAAGGAATTCGCCGGCATCGCCCCCGAAGACCTGTTCAGCCGCAACCGCTTTCCGGTCATCCGCGAGGCCCCCTACCCCCTCACCCTGGGCCCCCACGACCATTTCTGGTTCCTGCTCCGGCGCCGGGAGACGGTCCTTGCGGCCGAGGGAGAGCTCCCCCGGATCAGGCTCCGGGGGGGGCTCCCCTGGTGGGAGGCCCTCCGGCATGCCCGGGGAGACACCCACCTGGAGGGGGTGACCACCGCCTACCTGAGACGCTGCGCCTGGTTCCGGGGCGCGGTCCGGGCCATCATCGGCTACGCTTTGCGGGACACAGTGCTCCTGCGGCAGGGGGAAACGGTCTTTCCCCTCTTCTTCCTGGAGGTCCGCTACCAGGACGGCCCACCGGAAATCTACCTGATCCCCGTTGCGTTCCTCACTGGAGCCGGGGCGAAGCGGGTGGCCGCAGAATCACCCCAGGCTACCATTGCGTCCCTCTCCGTGGGGGACGAGGAGGGGATCCTCTGCGACGCAGTCCACGACCGTGAGTTCCGGAATGCGCTTCTGGACTTGGCCCTTGGCCGGCGCCAGCTTCACGGCGAACGGGAGAGCCTCATCGTGCCGATCCATGCAGGGGGAGGCCGCATTGAACGCGTGGAGGAGACGGACCACCCCGTCTCCGAACTCCCCCGGGCAGAGGGGACCAACAGCATCATCGTCTACGGCGACCGCCACGTGCTCAAGCTCTACCGTAAGGTGGAGCCGGGGGTGAACTCCGAGGTTGAGATGGCGCGGTTCCTGACGGGGAAATCCCGCTACCCCAACGTTGCCCCGTTCCGGGGGAGCCTGGAGCTGCGGCACCCCGGCATCGAACCGTGCACCATCGGCCTCCTGCAGGGATACGTCCAAAACCAGGGAGACGGGTGGCGACTCTCCCTCCACCTCCTGGACCAGTACTTCGAGCGGCTCGTCTCCCGTCGCGGGGAGCTTCCCCCGCCGCCGGAGCGGTATTCGAGCCTCCTGGACGGCAGCGCCTGCGCCGTTCCGGAACCGGTGGCCGACCTCATCGGCGGCTTCTACCTGGAGATGGCGGGGCTCCTGGGCCGCCGCACCGCCGAGCTCCACCTGTCCCTGGCCACGGGGGGGAACGATCCCGCCTGGAGGGCGGAAGAGTATTCAACCCTCTACCAGCGTTCCGTGTACCAGTCCATGCGCAACCAAGCCCGCCGCAGCCTTCAGCTCCTGACCCAGCACCGCAAGGAGCTGTCGCGGGAAGACCTGGAGTCGGCCGACCGGATTCTGGCCGCCGAGAAGGAGATCCTCTCCCGGCTGCGCCTCATCGTCGGCCGGCGGATCGATGCCATGAAAATCCGCATCCACGGCAACTTTACCCTGGGAAAAGTGCTCTTCACCGGCAAGGACTTCATGATCATCGACTTCGAGGGGGAACCGGACCGGACCCTCGGCGAGCGCCGCATCAAGCGCTCCCCCCTGCGGGACGTGGCATCCATGATCCGCTCCTTCCACAACGCCACCCTGACCGCCCTCGCCCGGCACGGCAACGGCCGCCCCGGGGAGCCGGCGCTTCTGGAGCCGTGGGCGGATGCCTGCTACTACCACGTGAGCTGCCGTTACCTCTCGGGGTACCGGGAACGGATGGGCACCAGCCCCCTCGTCCCGGCGGACCGCGGCGACCTGGAGACCCTCCTCTGCTCGTTCCTCCTGGACAAGGCCCTCTACGAACTGGGGTACACCCTCGTCCACCGCCCCGGACGGGCCTCGCTCCCCCTGCGCGGGGTCGAGACGGTGCTGCGGGAGTACCAGTGACAGGGCTGGCGACATGAATTCAAATAAAAAAAGGAGCCGGCTGCGGCTCCTTTTTTCGCTGCGATTTCCCGTATCACTCCCCGGGCGTTCGCCCTTTCCGTGTGCCTTTCGCCCGCACCCGGTTCACCTCCGGCGACAGGATGAGCTGGGGGGGAAGGTTCTGGGCTCCGAGTATCCGGACCATGAGTTCGAACCCTTCGGAGATGGTTTAAAGCTTCTCCCGGGGAATAGTCTCCAGCACCGCGACGAGGAGCCCTTGGGCCACCTCGGGGGCACGGGCCACCAGGTCCTTCCCCTGTTCCGTCAGGTCGACCATCACCACCCGGCGGTCCTCGCTGGAGCGGGTCCGCTGCGCGAGCCCCTGGGCCTCCAGCCGGTCGACGATCCCCACCACGGTGGCATTGTGCAGATAGAGTCGCCGGGCAAGATCGGAAACCCTGATGGGACCGTGGCCGGCAATGACCTTGATGGCCCAGAGCTGGGGGCCGGTAAGCCCGGTCTCGCGCATGGCCCGTTTAGAGTGCTCATTCACCACCTGGAAGACCCGGCGCAGGTTGTCGGTCACGTCGGCAATAAGTTCGGCAGTCGGTTTCATCGTCAGCTCCGGCTCGGAATCAGGTTTCTTGCATCGGTTTTCCATCCTAGCGTCGGTTGAGCGCCCGCACAAGGAAATCGATGGGCGGGAACGGAGAAAACCTGTTGCGGAACACCCGATGCGGCAGTATATAGTTTGAATACAAATGACCAGATAACGGCCCGAAACATGGCCTCTTCGGAGGTTTGACTTTCCGCGCCCCAGAAAAGGCCGCTTCTTGCCAATGAAACGGAAAATCTATCGGAAACAACCTCTCTGGACCGCACCGATGGTCCTGATCCGGGATCTGCACCTGCTGCGCCGGTTCGTCCGGATACGGCAGATGGTCTTCTCTCTCCTCTCGCGGCTGCGAATCAGCGAAAACACCCTCATGGCGGTCCTTGCCGTGGGGATCGGGCTGGTGGCGGGTCTCTGCAACTACGCCTTCCGCTCGTGCATTGATTTTTTCCGGTGGCTCATCATTGACAACGGCGCAGAGATAACCGGCTACTCCCCCTACGCGTGGGACGCCAGCCGCCTCTGGGCCTTGGCCTTCCCCGTCACCGGCGCGCTCCTCATGCTCCCTCTCTTCATCAGGTACAAGGAGGACATGGCCTTCGGCTTTCCCCGGTTTCTGGAGACGGTCAACCTGCGGGGAGGGCGCCTCCCCCTCAGGCTCATGTTCACCAGGGGAATCTCATCAGCCCTCACCATCGGTTCCGGCGGCTCCGCCGGCCAGGAGGGCCCCATCGCCCAGATCGGCGGCACGGCCGGCTCCGTAGTAGGGCATCTCCTCGGCATGTCGGGGGAACGGCTCAAGGTCCTGATAGGCTGCGGGGTTTCCGGCGGAGTGGCCGCCACCTTCAACGCCCCCCTCGCCGGCGTGTTTTTCGCCCACGAGATCGTCCTCCTCTCCACTTTCGAGCTCTCCTCCTTCACGAGCATCGTCATCTCCTCCGGCATGGCCACCGTTGTCTCCCGGGCCATGTATGGAGACATCCCGGCCTTCGATGTGCCGGCATACCAGCTCGTCCACCCCCTGGAACTCCTCTTCTACGCCCTGCTCGGCGTGGTGTGCGGCTGTCTCGCGGCCCTCTTCATCACCGGCTACGGGAAAACCAGGGACTTTTTCGGCCGCCTTCGGGTCAATCCACTCGGGAAGCCGCTGCTGGGCGGATTCCTCGCCGGCTGCGTGGGGGTCCTTCTCCCCCAGGTCCAGGGGAACGGCTACGAATTCATCGAAATGGCCGTGGGAAATGACGTGGGGTGGCTCCTCGTCACGCTCCTCATCATCGGCAAGATGGTCGCCACCTGCGTAACGGTCGGCTCGGGGCTTCCGGGAGGGACCTTTGCCCCGTCGCTCTTCATCGGCTCGGTCACCGGCATGAGCTTCGGCTTTCTGGCAAACCTCCTCTTCCCGCTCCACACTGCGACCCCGGGTGCCTACGCTTTGGTGGGGATGGGGGCGTTCCTCGCCTCGGTCACCCATGCTCCCATGACCGGCATCTTCCTCCTCTTCGAGATGACCGGCTCCTACACGGTCATCGTTCCGATCATGCTCGCCTGCGCCATCGGCACTGCCGTGGCCCGCCACTTCCGCAAGGACGGCATCGACACCGCCGACCTGGCGGCCCGGGGGATCGACCTGCGGGCGGGGCGCGAGCAGACGGTGCTGGAGAGAATACGGGTCCAGGAGGTCATGATGCATGACCCGGAAATTCTCCCGGAGGCCATGACAATTCGCCAGTTCCTGACCAATCACCACTCCCCCCGCCAGACCATATTTCCCATCATCAGTGAGAATGGTGGGCTTTCTGGAGTCGTCTCGCTCCATGACTTTCTCGGCGTCGCGTTCGAACCGGAGCTCCTCGACCGGATTACCCTGGGCGAAATGACTACCATCGACATTCCGTCCCTCGCCGGCAACAACTCACTGGCTGAGGCACTGATCATCATCGACGGGACTACCCTCGACGAGCTCCCCGTGATCAATCCGGGTCAACGGAATCGGGTTATTGGTCTCCTGACCCGCAGTGCCATCACCGCAGCCTACCACAGGGCAATGGTGGCCCAGTCGCTCACTACCTGAGCCTACGTTGCACTGACAGACCTATCTGTATTTTATAAATTCCGGGAATAGTAATCAAATGCAGCCGGACGGCCGCACGGTGAGCAGAAAAACCCGGCAGCAAGCGCCAAGCTCTCCGATGAAAGAGAGAGGAAGGGGGAATACTCCCCCTATTCTGCCTCGACGGGGCAGGCTTCCGGCGCCGCCTCGCACCGTCGGTAGTCGTCATCGAAGCGGACGATGTCGTCCTCGCCCAGATACTCGCCGCTCTGCACCTCGATGATGACCAGCGGAATCTTGCCTGGGTTCTCCAGCCGGTGGTTCCGGCCGATGGGAATGAAGGTGGACTCGTTCACGTTGACCACGTACTCTTCGTCCCCGCAGGTCACCCGGGCGGTTCCGGATACCACGATCCAGTGCTCGCTCCGGTGGTGGTGCATCTGGAGGGAGAGCCGCTGTCCCGGATTCACCTCGATCCGCTTGATCTTGTAACCGTTGTTCTCCTCAAGGACCGTATAGGTGCCCCAGGGACGTTCGCCTCGTTCCATCACAGGGTTTTCCTCCCGTCAGTTTCTTCCCGCGTCTCGCCGTTTCTCCAGATAGGTTTTCAACGCCTCCCGCCACTCCTCCAACGCCAGCCCTGCATCATGGGTGAGCTTTGAGCAGTCGAGGACCGAATAGAGGGGGCGTGGCGCCGGACGTCCCAGTTCCTCCGTGGTCTGGGGGCGCACCGTCATCTCCTTCCCCGCTTCGGCGAAGATCGACTCGGCGAAGGCGAACCAGGTGCAGGTTCCCCGGTTGGCCGCGTGATAGGTGCCGCGGCAGTCGGTGTCCAAGAGCTGGCTGATGGCCAGCGCCAGATCAACCGTCCAGGTAGGGGAGCCGATCTGGTCGTCCACCACGGCCACTTCCTTCCGCTCGCCGACCAGACGCAGCATGGTCTCCACGAAATTCTTACCGCCGAGGCCATAGAGCCACTGGGTCCGGACAATCAGGTGGTCCGGGTTCTGCCGGGCCTTCTCCTCGCCGAGGAGCTTCGACTTGCCGTAGACGCTCAGGGGGTTCACCGGGTCGTCTTCCCTGTAGGGGCTCCCCTTGGTGCCGTCGAAGACGTAGTCGGTGCTCACCTGCACGAGCAGGGCGCCGATCTCACGTGTCACGGCGGCCAGGTGCCCAACCCCCTCACCGTTCACTGCCATGGCCAGTTCCCGGTTGGTTTCGCATCCGTCCACGTCGGTGTAGGCGGCGCAGTTCACCACCACCCGCGGCTTGAGGGTCACGAGCACCCGCCGGACCGACTCCGGGGAAGTGATGTCGATTTCCTCCACGTCCACCCCCCGCACGTCACCCGGCAGCACCCGCATGAGGTCCTGGCCGAGCATCCCCTTGGCACCAACGACGAGTATCATGACTCTTCTCCATACTGTTTCTGGTAGTACTCCCGGTAGGCCCCCGAAGTGACTTCCTCCACCCACGCCCCGTTGGCCAGGTACCAGTCGACGGTTTCGGCGATTCCCCGCTCGAAGGTGTAGGAGGGCTCCCAACCCAGTTCCCGCTTGATCTTCGCGGCGCTGATGGCGTAGCGCCGGTCGTGGCCCAGGCGGTCCTTAACGAAGGTGATGAGCCCCCGGTTCTCCCCTTTTCCTCTCCCCAGACGTTTGTCCAGCAGATCGCAGAGGAGTTGAACGATGTCGATATTGAACCACTCGTTGTTGCCGCCGATATTGAAGACCTCGCCCGGCTTTCCCCCCTTGAGGACCGTCTCGATGGCGGTCGAATGATCCTTGACATGGAGCCAGTCCCGGACGTTACGACCGTCGCCGTACACCGGCAGGGGTTTCTTGCCGACGATATTGTGGATCACGAGGGGGATGAGTTTCTCCGGAAACTGGTATGGGCCGTAGTTGTTGGAGCAGCGGGTGGTGAGGGCCGGAAAGCCGTAGGTCTCAAAGTAGGCCCGCACTAGGAGATCCGACCCCGCCTTGCTGGCCGAATAGGGTGAGTTGGGGGCCAGCGGCGTCTCCTCGGTGAAGTAGCCGGTCTCGCCAAGAGAGCCGTAAACTTCATCGGTGGAAACGTGGAGGAACCGGAACCGTTCCACGGCCCTGGCGTCCCCGTGCTTGCGGCTCTCCTCCAGGAGCACCTGGGTGCCGAGGACGTTGGTGCGGACAAAGATCTCCGGGCCGGTAATGGAGCGATCCACATGGGACTCGGCGGCAAAGTGAACCACCGCCTCGATCCGCTCCTCGGCCAGGAGCCTGCGGACCAGCTCCGCGTCGCAGATGTCCCCCCTGACGAAACGGTAGTCGGGATTCTTCTCCACCCCCACGAGGTTCGTCAGGTTTCCCGCGTAGGTGAGGAGATCCAGGTTGATCACCCGGCAACCGGGGTTGGCTGCCATGAAATGGTTAATGAAGTTGGAGCCGATGAAACCGGCGCCGCCGGTGACAAGGACGGCGCGGGGAATGAACGATTGGGCCATGCATGTCTCCCTTTTCACAAAACGTAATCTACTAGAATACCCTGACCGTCCCCAGCGACCCTATCCCCCCCAGGTTGAAACTGACGAAGAACTCCTTGTTGTCGACACGGTCCCGGTAGGTAACATTGATGCTCCAGCACTGGTGCCGGTATTCGAGGGAGTAGAACGACTCCAGGAAATCCTCCCGGTCAAAGGAGTAACGGGAGGCGTAGTTGAAATAGAACGGCTTGAGCAGGGCGACGGATGCCCTCCCCTCCAGGTACTCCACTTCATCCCGGGCAAAGCGGTAGATCACCCCGGCGGCATTGCCGTTTCCGTCCTTGACATCGGCGGAAACGGCGGTGGTGGAGACGTTGGCGTCGTAGACGTTGAACCGGGTATCAAGGGAGAGGGAGAACTGCTTCAGGGGGTTGACCCGCGCCTCGAGCATCACGTCGGTAAAGGGACGCTTCGCGTCCACCAGCGTCAGGAGATCACGCCGGGTTTCGCTGAAGTCGTACCCTTGGGAAAGTTTGAGGTACAGGAGTTCCCGGTACTCCGCATCCCCCCCCGCGCCGGCGAACTTGCCGGTCACGTAGTTGGCCAGGGAGTAGACGACCCGGTTCTCGCCGACGAGACGGTCGTCGAAGTCAAAGAAGGGAAGCTTCTTCTGGTCCCTTTCCTGCACAAAGCTGTAGCGGACCTCGGGGATCAGCACGTGGCGAATCCTGGGCATGGCCCCGTGCTCCGTCTCGTAAACCCGCGCCAGGGTCGACGAAACAGCCCCTCCTGCCGTGGCGAGCCCCATGACGTGGGAGCCGTCGGCCTCCGGCAGGTTGTTGCCGTCATCCGCCGGGACGTCGAAGGCGTTGTAGAGCCGCAGCCGGTACCCGGCCCAGGCCGAGGCTTCGAGACCACCGAAAGGCTTTGCATAGGCGGTCAGGACCGGGTGAAGGTCGAGACGCTGCCCCTTGATCCCTTCCCGGCGGTAGAAGTTGGTGAAGCTCGATTCGTGGGAGAAAAAGAGGGGGGTCCCGAAGAGCCGCTCCCTGACGCCGGTCAGCCGAATGACCGGGAGTTTCTGGAGGGTCTTGTTGTTGTCGGGCAGGTCCTCCCGCAGATCATCCACGTAGTGGAATTCACCAGTGAGCACCTGCCGGCGGAAGTGCTTGGTGAGGGAAAGGGAGGAATCGAGCTGGTTTCGGTTGTAGACTCCGGTCTGCTCGGCGAAATCGCGGTAGAAATCCCGGTCGGTGACCAGATTGATGTCCGACTTGATGTTGAAGGTATCGGAGACAATTTCCTGATGCTTCTGGGACATGTCTCCCCGGAAGCGCTGCTGTTCGGTGTCATAAATGACAAAGCCCCGGAAGGTCCCTTCGCTCCCCCGCTTGCGGATGTAGCGGTAGTCGACGCCGAGGCCCACACCCCGCTTGCTCTGGATGTCGAGGTTGACGGTGGCATCCTGGCTCGGGCTGATGACCCAGTAGTAGGCAAGATTGAGGGTGAGCCCCTTCTTATTGGAGTTGCCGCCCCGGGGGGTGAGGAAACCCGACTGCCGCTCCTTCGTCACCGGAAAGATCAGGTAGGGAAAATAAAAGACCGGCACATCGCTCAGGTAAAAAAGGGCGTGCTTGCCGGTAGCATACTCGCCGAGGGTAATCTCCACGTCTGACGCGGAAAACTTCCAACTGGGGCGCTCGGCGTCGCAGGTAGTGAAGCTTCCCTTCTCGATCCGGTAGCTGTCGGGGCCGAGCTTGGACATCCGCGTGGCGCGGAGATGGAAGTTGCCTTTCTTGATGAAAGCATCTCCCTGCTCCACCTCCCCCGTATTGTCCTGGTAGTTGATCAGCAGCCGGTCGGCTCGCAGCGTGTCGCCGTCGCTCATGAGGGTCACGTTCCCCTGGGCCTCGGCTTCATTGCGTTCAGAAAAAAGGAGCGCCCTGTCGGACAGGAGCGTCATCCCCCGCCCCCTGATCCGGACGTTCCCCGTGGCCTCGATGCGGTCCTGTGCCGCCTCGTGGGTCAGGGTGTCCGCCTCAACGTAGACCGGACCGCCGGCGTCCCCCTGGCCGAAGACCGCGGCCGGTGCCGAGAGAAGCAGCGTGGCGATGAAAATAATTTGCCTGTTTGACACAGAAGTCCCCATGGGTGACAGTCTTTTATCCCCGGAAAGGTTCGAACCGCTGATCGAGGAGCGCCGACCGGGCCTCCCCCACCGTAAAGAGGGAACCGCAAACGAGGATCAGATCCTCTGCCCTGGCCCGGCTCCGGGCCAGGGCGAGACCGTCGGTCACGGTCCCGCCGTCGACGGCTGATACGCCCTGCTGTCGGCAGAAGGCGGCGATTTCGGCCGACGGAAGTCCCCGCTCCACCGTCGGGGTAACCGCCACCACCTCATGGGCCAGGGGAAGGAGCGGCGCGAGAATTCCCCCGACATCCTTGTCCCCCATGACCCCTACCACGACGATGAGGCGCCGGCACGGCACGTGGGCTATTGATTCGGCAAGAGCCAAGGCACCTGCCGGGTTGTGGGCACCGTCAAGGATGATGGCCGGAGAACCGGCGAAAAATTCCATCCTCCCGGGCCAGCGGGCTTGGGCGATACCGGCGCGAAGCACCTCGTCCCTCAGGGGCTGCCCCTCGGCTGAAAGAAGTTCGGCAGCGGCAAGGGCAGTTGCCGCGTTCACCGCCTGATAACGTCCCCCGATCCCCGGCGTGAGGCCGGAGAGGGTCCGCTCCATTCCCCGGTAGTCGAGGCCATCGTCTCCCCACGAGGCGCTGAAGTCGGCACCAAAGCGCACCAGCGGGCTGTTGAGACGGGCAGCCTGCTCCGTGATAACGGCGAGTACCTCCGCTGGCTGGTTCGCAAGCACCACCGGCCTGCCCGGCCTGATGATGCCGCTCTTCTCCCGGGCAATGGCCTCCAGCGAATCGCCGAGCCACTCGCAGTGGTCGATGGCCACCGGGGTAATGACCGTAAGGATGCCGGCGGCGGCGCTGGTGGCGTCGGAGCCCCCCCCCATCCCCGCTTCGAGAATGGCAATGTCCACCTGCGCCTCGGCAAAGTGGAGAAGCGCCATGGCGGTCACCATCTCGAAGAAGGTGGTTCCCTCCGGCGCGGCTGACATAACCTGGGCAGCAAGGCGGCAGACCGCATCCTCGGCAATCTCGGCGCCATTAATGCGGATCCGCTCGGTGAATCGGGTAAGATGGGGAGAGGTAAAGAGTCCGGTCCGACTCCCACCCGCTGACAGGATGGAGGCCAGAAAAGCCGCCGTGGATCCCTTGCCGTTGGTCCCCGCCACGTGAACGACCCGAAGCCGTTCGTGGGAGTTGCCAACCCTCTCCAGAAGCGAGGAGACGCGGCCGAGCCCCGGTTTGATCCCGAAACGGCGCAGGCCGTAGATATGTGCCAGGGTCTCCTCGTAGGTCATGACAGGGCGGGATTATACGGGAACAGAGGGGGAAAATCCACCGCTTTGACCGAAAAGACGGCAGGGGCGGATCAGTGAAATCCGCCCCTGCCGGTCAATCGTCAGCAGCGTCTCCGCAGACTCAGCCGCGGTAGAGCATCGAAAGGATCTGGGCCAGTTTTGCCCGCATCTCTTTTCGCTCCACGATCAGGTCCACCATGCCGTGGTCCAGGAGGTATTCGGCCCGCTGGAAACCCTCGGGGAGTTTCTGGCGAATGGTCTGCTCGATGACCCGGGGGCCGGCAAAGCCGATGAGGGCCTTGGGCTCGGACATATTGATGTCGCCCAGCATGGAGAAGCTGGCGGTGACGCCACCGGTGGTGGGGTCGGTGAGGATGGAGATATAGGGGAGCCCCAGATCCTTCAGCTTCGCCAGGGCCGCGGAGGTCTTGGCCATCTGCATGAGGGAGAGGATGCTCTCCTGCATCCGGGCGCCGCCGGAGGCGGAGATGATGATGACCGGAGTCCGCTTCTCGATCCCCCGCTCGATGGCGCGGGTGATCTTCTCCCCCACCACGCTCCCCATACTCCCCCCCATGAAGGAGAAGTCGAAGACCGCCAGCTGGACCGGGATGGTTTCGATGGTCCCCGCGCCGCAGACGACCGCGTCACGGGAGCCCCCCTTGGCAACCGCCTGCTGGATGCGGTCCTTGTAACTCTTGGAGTCCTTGAAGTCGAGAACGTCCACCGACGTCAATCCGGCATCGAACTCCGTGAAGCTCCCCGGGTCCATGAGAAGATCGATACGCTGCCGCGCGGAGATCCGGTAGTGGTGTCCGCACTGGGGGCAGACATTGATGTTTTTCTCCAGATCCTTCGTGAGGAGGTTTGCCTTGCAACTCACGCACTTGGTCAGAAGCCCCTCGGGAATATTCACCTTCTTGTCGGCCGCACCAGGCGCCTTGTCACGTTTGAACCACGCCATGTTTTCGCTCCGTCGGGGTCAGTAACGCCCCGGATCTTTTTAGTGAAAATGAACCCCTCTGGTACCAGAAATCTACTGCAAAGTCAACGTTCGATCGCTCCCTTGAGCGACGAGACGAGCGCGGCCAATTTCTTCTTCAGCTCGTCGCCCGTGCATGTTTCGAAGAGCTTCACGATGGCGCTGCCGACCACCACGCCGTCGGCCACG
>CAJPFF010000166.1 GCA_905339345.1 Geobacteraceae bacterium
CACTTTTCTACAGATCCTTGAGGTCAATTTGTTCGAGAAAAAGCCCATTTCATCGCTGGTTGCGGAAGCCCTTAAGCAAAATCCCGACCCTGTCGTCAGCAACCAGCTAAATTTATTCAACTATTAACCGGACAGTAGTGAGATCCTATAAAGAAAAGTCCCACGTTTTCAGCATTGTCAGGGAGGCATAATTGGTGAGATCAAGATGGAGAGGGGTTACTGAAATCAAGCCTCGTTTCACAGCATGATAATCAGTTCCCTCGAGATCGCGGAACTGAAGCTCGCCATTACCAATCCAGTAGTAATTTCGACCGCGAGGGTCCGTTTTCGTGACAATTTTCCCCTCATAGTCCCTCTTACCCTGAATGGTTACGACAGCGCTTCCGAGTTTTTCCTGAGGCAGATCAGGCACATTCACATTCAAAAGAGTATCCCGTGGCAGCCCCCTGTCTGTCACGATCCTTACCAAATGGGCTGCAAAGGCGGCTGCAGCCCCATAGTTCTCCCCGCGCCCGATGGTGACAAGCGACACCGCCAGCGCGGGAATGCCCATGAGAGTCGCCTCCATGGCAGCTGAAACGGTTCCCGAATAGGTTATATCGTCTCCCATATTTCCGCCGCAGTTGATTCCAGAAACAACAATATCGGGTTTGGTTTCCAGGAGAGCGTGGATTCCAAGATTGACGCAGTCCGTGGGTGTTCCATCGACAGCAAAAATCGCCGGCCGTATCTCGGTGGCCCTGAGTGGGTGATGGAGTGTCAAAGCATGCCCCACGGCACTTCGCTCCCGGTCAGGAGCTACCACTACAACCTCTCCCACCCCCCTCAATGCCTCTGCGAGCGCCCTGATTCCCGGAGCGCGCACTCCGTCGTCGTTGGTAACAAGAATCTTCATGGCTCCCCCGGCTAACTGTTCACTCAACACAATGGTAAAAAAATAGACGGTTTCGGAATCCGAAACCGTCTATGGTCAAAATGGTCGGGGCGACTGGATTCGAACCAGCGACCACCAGACCCCCAGTCTGGTGCGCTACCAGGCTGCGCTACGCCCCGATATCTTTTACTGCTACAACATACGGCGGATCGCTTCGAGCTCCTGCCGCACTTCTTTCACCAATCCTAACAGATCGCTTGTTTCGTTTGATGCTTTTGGTGAGGCCTTGTGACTTCTCTCCGATGTCTTCAGTCTCTTGCGAGCCCCTTCTATGGTGAGCTTCTCGGCATAGAGGAGACGTTTTATCTCCAAAAGAAGCTCGATATCCTGCTTTGAGTAGAGGCGCTGGCCCGTTCGACTCTTGGGTGGTTTCAGCTCCTTGAATTCCGTCTCCCAGAACCGGAGAACCGAGGCCTTGAGCGCTGTCAACCGCGCAACCTCACCGATCCTGAAATACTGTTTATCAGGAAGCTTGGCCTCCACCTTCCCTCCGGGGAAGAATCTTCTCAGGAATTAATCGAGGACTTGAGAACCTGACTCGGCTTGAACGTGAGAATCCTGCGTGCGGATATGATGATCTCGTCGCCAGTCTGGGGATTGCGGCCACGCCGATCAGCTTTTTCTTTGACCACGAAATTACCGAAACCGGCGATCTTTATCTTCTCACCATTTTCAAGGGTTTCTTTGATCAGACCAAATACCCGCTCAACAAGGTCTGCGGATTCCTTTTTCGAAAAACCCACTTTCTCGTAGATCTGCTCAACAATATCTGCCTTGGTCATATACTCCCTCAAAATCAATACGTTATAAAAAAATATCGCGTTCACCGAAGGCGTCAGGATTTATAACACAGTGGTTCGAGATAATCAACCTGTTTTTAACGTATCGTGACTTCTAGCTTTTTTACCAGAGTATCGACTATGCGCTGATGCAACGGAGAAACCTCATCGTCGGTAAGGGTTTTTTCCTGGGAACGGTACCGGATTCTGACCGCAACACTTTTGAATCCCTCGGGAATGTGGGTCCCTTTATAAAGATCGAATATCTCCGCGCACTCCACCTCGCGGATCTTCAGTCCGCCAATGCAGTCCAGGATGGCCGATGCAGGAGCTTCATCGCTGATGAGCATCGCGATATCGCGGAACGTATCGGGGAAACGGGACGGAGGCTTAATGGTAACGTTGTCCGAACTCAGCATCGCCAGTTTCTCAAAGTCAAGCTCTAGATAGTAGACCGGCTGATCAATCTCAAAGTTATCCTGAACGTCAGGATGGAGTTCACCAAAGGAGCCGAGCAGTTCGTCACCAGATCGGACCGAACAGGACTTACCTGGATGGAAGTAGGGATGAAGACAATCCTGAACATACGAGACGGAAGTTACAGCAAACTCGTCAAGGATATGCTCGACAACGCCCTTTACGTCATAAAAGTCGACCTGATAACGTTCCTGATTCCACCCTTCGCGATAGCGGGCACCGGTCAAGATCCCTGCAAGATGGAGAGGCTCTCTGGGCAACTCCTGACCCTCCACCGGCAAGTAGACGCGCCGAAGTTCAAACATCCGGAGGGTCAGCATGCGGTAGTTCAGATTTCTGGAGGCTGTTTCAAGAAGTCCAGGCAGAAGCGCCGTACGCATTACCGACTGCTCCTCCACGAGGGGATTGCGCAACCTCACTACAGACCGCCGAGGATCGTCATCGGCCAGAAGGAGCTTGTCCAGCACTCCGGGCGCCATAAAGCTGAAGTTAATGATCTCGCTGAATCCCTGGCCAACCATAACATTTCTCAGCCGTTTCTCGAGCCGCTGGTGCCGGGTAGGTCGGTCAGAAAAGACCCGGGCCTTGGGCATCGTAACCGGAATCGTGTTGTAGCCGTTCAGCCGCGCAACCTCTTCCACGAGATCAATCTCCCGCTCGACATCGACCCGGAAGCTGGGCACCGTAACGTCGAGCAGTCCCGGTTCAACGGAATTGACGGTGAACTCGAGTCGATTGAAGATCGCTGCCATCTCATCGGCCGCCAACTGAATGCCCAAGAGTTCATTACACCGTTTTACACGGAATCTGACGGTGCGGCTAGGGAGAGAACGGGGGTAGACATCAATGGCGCCCCGGGCGATCTCACCACCGGCAAGCTCTGCGATGAGAGACGCGGCGCGGTCAAGGGCCGTCAAAAGGATATCGACATCCGCGCCCCGCTCGAAACGATGGGAAGACTCAGTGTGGAGGCCGAGACGCTTCGAGGTTCTTCGGATGGCCGACGGATTGAAATAGGCGCTTTCCAGAAGAATGTTGGCTGTGTCCTGACGGATCTCGGAGTTCTCTCCCCCCATGATCCCGGCAAGGGCAACGCCTTTCTCGCCGTCACGGATCGTCAGGTCGGCCGCCGTAAGAACCCGCTCCTGACCGTCAAGAGTTGAGAAACGCTCTGCTTCCGCGGCACGTCGAACAATGATTTTGCCACCGGCAAGCAGATCAGCATCAAATGCATGGAGGGGATGACCGTATTCCATAAGGACGTAGTTGGTCACATCCACTACATTGTTGATGGAACGCATTCCTACCGCCTCAAGACGCCTCACAAGCCACGCCGGCGACGGTCCTACGGAACAGCCGGCAATGTAGCGGGCTGTATAGCGGGGGCACAGTTCGGCGTCCTCAACGATCACCTCGGCGCGTTCACTGATGGGGAAATTAGACTCCTCGACGGAATGCCCTGTGTATTGGACGTTCATGCCCAGCTTGGCGGCAATCTCCCGTGCAACGCCGACGATACTCAGGCAATCGGCCCTGTTGGGCGTGAGACCTATTTCGAAAATAGTATCCTTGAGAGCAAGGGCCTCAAACACCGGCACACCGAGGGGGAGGTCCGGGGGAAGGATAAGAATCCCGTCCGACTCAGCGGCAAGCCCAAGCTCCTTCTCGGAGCAGAGCATTCCGCATGACTCCTCGCCCCTGATCTTTGAACGCTTGATCTTGAAATCACCGGGCAGAACCGCGCCAAGCTGGGCCAACGCAACCTTGTCCCCGGCTTTGAAGTTCTGGGCTCCACACACAATGGCAAGCGTCTCTCTCCCGTTATTCACCCTGCACAGGGAAAGCTTGTCTGCATTGGGATGCTGCGCCCTCTCCTCCACAATGGCGACGACAACCTCATCGAGTCCGCCCCCCACGTGACGAACACCTTCCACCTCGAGACCGAGCATGGTAAGGAGATCCGAAAGCTCCTGTGGTGACAGATCAAAGTCGACAAATTCCTTGAGCCAGTTGTATGTGACAATCATATTCTCACCCTGTCCGGGATATAATAAGTGATGTTCTCTGTAAAGCGATAAGCCCTAATAACCTGATATTTCAGAATTGTTGCAGAAAGCGCACATCATTATCGAAGAAAAGCCGCAAATCCCCGATACCGTACTTGAGCATTGCAACACGTTCAATCCCCATGCCGAAGGCGAAGCCGGAAATGGTCTCCGGGTCGTACCCCACATGACGATACACTTCCGGATCGATCATTCCGGCACCGAGAATTTCAAGCCAGCCGCTCTGCTTGCAGACACGACACCCCTTACCCCTACACATAACGCAGGCAATATCGACCTCGGCACTGGGCTCGGTAAACGGAAAAAAGCTCGGCCTCAGACGAACACCGATGCCTTTGCCGAAATACTGGGTCAGAAAGGTCGTCAATACCCCCTTGAGATCGCCAAAGGTTACCCCCGTATCGACCATGAACCCCTCGATCTGGTGGAACATGGGCGAGTGGGTGGCATCTGAGTCGCAACGATAGACCGTCCCGGGAGAAATGATCCGGACAGGCGGCGCATGCTTGAGCATGGTGCGGACCTGCACCGGCGACGTATGGGTTCTCAGCAGAATGGAATCATCCACGAAGAAGGTGTCCTGCATATCCCGGGCGGGATGGTCCTTGGGGAAATTGAGGGCTTCGAAATTATAGAAATCGAGCTCCACCTCGGGCCCCTCGGCCACCTGGAAGCCGAGCCCGGCAAAAATCTCCGAGATCTCCTCGATGACCAGGGTTATGGGATGCTTCGAGCCGTATGGCAGCCTGCGACCGGGCAGCGTCACATCAAGCCGCTCGCGTTGAAGTTTCTCGCGTTTATTGGCGTCACGGACCTGGGTCAGTTTCTCTTCGAGTCGAGACTCCAGCTGATCCTTCACCGCATTGGCCATCTGCCCCACTACCGGCCGCTCTGTGGCGGAAAGGGAGCCAAGCCCCTTCATGACGGCAGTCAACTCACCCTTTTTGCCAAGGTACTTAATCCGCAGTTCCTGGAGAGCCTCTTCGTTTCCTGCCCCGTCAATCTCTTTGAGAGCGGCCTGGAGAAGCCCGTCGAGTTGTTCTTTCATAACCAACACCCTTTACAAAAAAAGAAATGGAACGCTAAGCATCCCATTTCTTTTTTTATCCGGCTGAATTTCACTAAATCTGTGCTTTGGCGAGCGTTGCGATTTCTGCAAATCCTGAGGGGTCGGATACTGCCAGATCCGCCAGGACTTTCCGATCGATTTCAACACACGCCTTCTTCAGCCCATGAATGAGCTTGCTGTACGAAAGCCCGTTGAGACGGGACGCAGCGTTAATCCGCGTAATCCAGAGTGCCCGAAAATCACGCTTCTTGACCTTACGGTCGCGATACGCATAATTGAGTGCACGGTCCACGGCCTCTGTCGCGCTCCGGAACAACTTGCTCCGCGCGCCACGGAAACCTTTGGCAAGTTTGAGCACCTTGTTTCTTCTGCGTCTCGCTTTAAAACCTCTTTTTACCCTTGGCATTTCCTGCTCCTTTTACCGATAAATTTTGCCGGATCCGCAAGGGGAGGCGCTTCCTCACGGTTCACGGACTTATTAAAAGGGGAAACGGGGAATCAATCCCGGTTCCCTGCTTTTACTACATATAGGGTATCAGCTTAGAGATGTTCTTTTGGTCGACAGCGGCAACAAGTGAACTCGAGCGAAGTTGACGCTTACGCTTGCGGGTCTTTGAGGTGAGGATATGGCTTGTAAAAGCACTACTTCTCTTGATC
Source organism: Geobacteraceae bacterium (assembly GCA_905339345.1). GTDB lineage: Bacteria > Desulfobacterota > Desulfuromonadia > Geobacterales > Geobacteraceae > Geobacter. The sequence goes on from CAJPFF010000166.1 coordinate 5,983, forward strand.
TTGCCGCTGGCAGTCTTTTTGAAGCGCTTGGCAGCGCCGCGGTTGGTCTTGATCTTTGGCATTACTCTTCTCCTTTTCTACATGTATGATACGAAATCTATTTTTTTACTTTAGGGGCGACTATCATGAACATACTCCGCCCTTCCATCTTGGGCTTCATCTCGATAATGGCAATATCCTCAATCTCACTGGCCACCCGCTCAAGGGCACGCACCCCAAACTCCATGTGCGTAATCTCGCGGCCACGGAACACCAGTGTCACCTTGGCCTTGTTGCCCTCTTCGATGAAGCGGCGCACATGCTTGATCTTGAATTGCAGATCGTGCTCATCGGTCTTGGGACGAAGTTTGACCTCCTTGACCACAACATGTGACTGCTTCTTCTTGGCTTCCTGGAGCTTCTTGCTCTGCTGGTACTTGAACTTGCCGTAATCCATGATCCGGCAAACGGGCGGTACGGCTGTCGGAGAAACCTCGACAAGATCCAACTGCTGACTCTCAGCAAGGGCAAGAGCATCATTCAGATTCATGATACCGAGTTGCTCGCTGTTGGCTCCAACAACCCTTATCTCGCGGGCTCTGATGGCCTGATTAACATTTACTGTGGGCTTGGCTATGGCGCCACCTCCTATTTGAAGCGTTTGACTTCTTCGCTGATGAACGCAACAAACTCATCGGGCTTCATGGATGCGAGATTCGAACCATCACGGAAACGTGGGGTCACTGTCCCGGACTCCACTTCCTTGTCGCCGATGACGAGCATGTACGGAATCTTCTGGAGTTGTGCCTCGCGAATTTTGAATCCGAGCTTCTCGTTGCGGAAATCCTTCTGAACTCGGATTCCGCTCGACCGAAGCGTCTCGAAAACCTGCGCGGCATAGGACTGCTGATTGTCCGTGACGGTCATCACGATGGCCTGAACCGGCGAGAGCCACACGGGGAAGTTCCCGGCAAAATGTTCAATAAGAACACCGATGAAGCGCTCGATTGATCCGAGTATCACCCGGTGGACCATTACAGGGCGCTTCCGCTCACCATCGGCATCGACATAGGTCAGGTCGAACCGCTCAGGGAGCGTAAAATCGCACTGGATTGTAGCACACTGCCACCTTCTGTCAAGAGAATCGCGCAGTTTGATGTCGATCTTTGGACCGTAGAAGGCACCATCGCCCTCATTGATTTCGTAGGGACGACCAGAATCCTTGAGAGCCCCGAGCAGCGCATTAGTGGCCCGCTCCCAATCCTCGTCGGAACCGATGGACTTTTCGGGTCTGGTTGAGAGTTCCATCTCGAAATCGAACCCGAAAATCCCCATGACATCATTGACAAAAGAGATGACTCCCTTGATTTCGTCGTTGAGCTGTTCCGGGGTGCAGAGGAT
>CAJPFF010000167.1 GCA_905339345.1 Geobacteraceae bacterium
GTGTGCGTACCTGCGCTTTGAGGAAGTTGAGCGCATCGCGCTGCTCCTGGCTGCGCAGCGGAATGACGCGTGCACGGCCGCCCTTGGTGCCGTCGTCCACCAGCAGCGCCTCGCCCGCATCTGCTCGCCATGGGCGCAGCATGACGGACTCCTTGACGCGCAGGCCGAAGCGCAGCTGCGCCAGCTGCTGGTTGGCGACATGCGGATCGAACCTGCGCAGGTGCTCGATCACGGCTTCCGGTTCGACGTGCCTGGTGGTCCAACTGGCGTCCGAGCGGGCCGCATAGATGCGCTTGACCTCGGCAGGATCGGTCACGTAGTCCGCCGCGGGCTTGACCAGTCCAGGCTTGCCGATCCAGGTCGCGAACACGCGCAGGTGCGACAGCTTGGTCTGGATCGTGGCTGCAGTGTGCCGTTCGGCCAGCCAGTGGTCGACGAGCGCCTGCACGTGGCGCTCGCCGAGGTTCCTCGGGTCTTCCAGCCGGTAGCCGAGTTCGCGCAGCCGTTCGAAGCAGTCGTAGAGGCGGTCGCCGCGCTGTTGGACGGTCAGGTGCGACACGGCCTTGTCGCGCCTGCCGTGCTGGTGGTTGTGCTCCTTGAGCACGGCGGCCAGGATGTGTCGCCAGTCGCCTTCCATGTAGAGGTCCTTTCGTCTACGTGTTCCGGCTCGGGCCCTCGCGTGTTCGGATCGCGAGGGCGTGATGGACCGTCAAGGTCGCAGCGTTCGCTCCGGTCCTGTGGAGCGTGCGCCAGCCGCGCAGTGAATCAAGAGCCTGTCCGGCCTGCGCGGTCGCCGGAGACTCAGGAAGTAGGGTTTGCTGTCTGCGAGCCTGTGGTGAGGGCGTCGCTGCAGCCGGGACGGGTTTCCTTAAAAGTGATCCGTGCACGGTGCTTCCTGTTTCCAGGAGTCGCACCGTCCCTTGCAACGTCTGGCGTCGCATGGGCACGCTGGGTCACTTTGTCTTCGTGAGCCCCCGTGGCCGCCGTCTGGTTGCCCGGTTCTGCCTCTCGGGCAGTCGGGTCCAGTGCAATTGCTCAGAATCGCCATGCGGCCGTTTCCTTTCGCCCCTGCCACCAGGGCGACTTAGCCGTTCTCACCGCGCTTTGTCATTGAGGCCGACGTCGTGAACGCCGCGCTGGTCAACCGCCACCCATTGCCTTTCGGCTTGGGCGCGAGCGCACGGTATGGCGAAGCAGTTGGCGTGGGCAGGAGGCTTGGCTCCTGCGCTCAGGGGTTTGGCTGCCTTGAAGGCAGCGCGAGTCGCTCCAGGCGACTTGCTTCAGTGGGGACCGAGGTCCGCTCCGGGCGGGACTCTCTGGTTGAACGCCGCTTTGTCGGCGTCGGGCTGGGTGCCCGTCTCTTCCATCGCTGTGTCGTTCCTCTGGAGAACGCGGGGGCAGGCAGCTCTGCACTTCCCTGGGTGGCAAACCACCCTCCGAACAGTGCGCAAATTCTTGGCGAGGCGGGGGTGCAATGTCAAGGGTGCGGGATCGGTGAGGAAGGGATCGGACGCGTCAGCGAGCCGGCCCCGAGCCCTGGAATTCGTGCCGCAAAGATGACCCGCTCGGCGGCTCATCAAACGCCATGCCGGCGAACGCCGGCATTCAGGCAGGGCCCGTCCGCCAATGGTGCGCGATCATCCCGGCCTGCGCCGAGGCGACGTTGCCGCATCAAGGCACTGCGCTTGCTCCCAAGCTCCAACACGCATCTTTGGGAGAAGCGATGGAAGCCCGGGCCTTGTACGCGCCGTTGAAGGCGCTCGCGCTTGTCGTGCTGCTGCTGATGCTGGCTGCCATGGTCTACGCGGCCTACATGTCGTTGACCCACTGGACCGGCATCGGCGTGTAGGAGCCGGCCATGAACAAGCGCCAAGCCCGCCTGTTCGCG
>CAJPFF010000168.1 GCA_905339345.1 Geobacteraceae bacterium
GGGTCAACCAGACGCTCATCGACTGGCTCACCTCGCACATTCTCACCGTAGACAAGGCGGCAAGCGAATTTCTTCTCAAGAAGATGACAGGTTAATCCGATATACTTAACTAAGGGATGCCACGGCTTCCCAGTCAATCAACCAGAACGGCGGGGGAAGGAATGCCAGAATTTTCAGAAGTTCCGCGTGATATGGACGTATTGGATTCAATCCTGTCCAAAGAGACCAAAAACGGCTTTCTTGTTGACGTGCGCCTCGTGAAGCGGCCGCGCCAGTACGAGGCAGCCCTGTTCCTGAACGGCAAATACAGGCCGGGGCCAGCGGTGCCGCGCCCCCTTGATAATCCGTCGGGAGACACGACCCACTGGATGGGGGTGCGGCCCAGCGTCGGGTTCACCAACGAGGAGGCCGACACCATCATCGACGAGGTGTCGTCCCAGAACAGGCTCCGTCGCATAACGTTCGCCGACAGATGGGGCAAGGATTACGAGTAACATTCCTCATCGCCAGACGACAAAAGCGGGACTTCGGCGCACTGCGTGCCGGGTCCCGCTTTCTGTTGCCCGCCAACGGCCGACTCCACGCCTCATCCGGGGGAGTTGAGCCGCTCCGCCACCGCCAGGTAGTCTTCCCACACATCCATGTCCATGATCACCCCCTCGTCGGCCACCGGCACCAGCCGAACCTTGTCCCGGTGCCGCGCGATGACGTCCCGCAGGGATGCGACCTCGCGAAGGTCATGCAGGATGGTTGCGGGGAAGAGGGTGGGGTGCCCCTTGGCGCCGTCGTGGACCGGGATGAGGATGGCGTCGGGCTCTTCTCCGTGAAGGCCGACGAGGGCTGCGACGGTGGCCGGCCTGACAAGCGGATGGTCGGCCAGTGCTACGAGAATACCCGTGGCGCCGGAGGCCAGGTGCGAAAGGCCCGTGCGGACCGAGTCGGCCATGTCGCAGGAGTCGGTTTCGTTGACGGCCACCACCACGGGGTAGCGGGAGACGGCCCCGGCGACCTCGTCCCCTGTGGGGCTTACCACCACGACAATCTCCCCTAAACCCGCGGCCACCAGGGTGTCGAGGCAATGGACTATGGCGGGGCGGTCGGCAAGCTGGAGCAGTTGCTTGCAAAGCCCCATCCGTTGCGACCTTCCCGCGGCCAGCAACAGGGCTGCGACAGCTATGCCCTTCTCCGTCCTTGCCGGTGCCGGCTCGCCCCTACTCTTCATGTCGTTTCCTCGCTCGCCTGTCCGCTGGAGGTATCTGCCCGAAGAGCGTCCCGTAGTCATTTCCCGCTCGCCGCAGCCAGAACCCGCTCCGGCGTCATGGGGAGGGTCCGCAGGCGGGCGCCGGTGACGGCGAATACGGCGTTGGCCACGGCCGGCGCCACCGGCGGGACCCCCGGCTCCCCGATTCCCCCCGGTTTTTCCGTGCTGCGGACGATATGGGTTTCCACCCGAGGCATTTCATCCATCCGGATGATGGGGTAGTCGAGGAAGTTGGACTGCTCCACCCGGCCGTTTTTGAAGGTGATGGCGCCATGGAGGGCAGCCGAGAGGCCGAAGGCGACCCCCGACTCCATCTGGGCCGCGATGATGGCGGGGTTCACGATCCGGCCGCAATCCACGGCGCAGACGACCCGGTGGACCCGGATCTCGCCCTTTGTCCCCACCGACACCTCGGCAACCTGGGCCACGATGCTTCCGAAGGACTCGTGAACGGCGATTCCCCGGCCGCGTCCCTCGGGGAGTGCTTTCCCCCACCCGGCCTTCTCGGCGGCCAGGTCAAGGGCCCCCACGAGCCGCGGATGCTTCTTTAGAAGCTGCCGGCGGTACTGGTAGGGGTCCTTTCCCGCCAGGTGGGCCAGTTCGTCGATGAAACCCTCTTTTACGAAGCAGGTGGCTGAGTGACCCACCGACCGCCACCAAAGGACCGGCACCCCGGCCGGCGCCATGTGGTAGTCGCAGAGAAAATTCGGAATCTCGTAGGGGGAGTCGGCGGCCCCTTCCACGGAGGTCTCGTCGATGCCGTTTTTCACCATCCCCCCCTCGAAGGGAGTGCCGATGGCGATGGACTGGCCCACGATCCGGTGCCGCCAGGCAATGGGCATTCCGGCGGCGTCGAGACCGGCGGCGAGCTCGTTATGGAAGGTGGGGCGGTACCAGCCGCCGTGGATGTCGTCTTCCCTGGTCCAGATCACCTTGGCCGGCTTGCCGATGGCCTTGGAGACCTGCACTGCCTCCCGGACGAAGTGGGAGTCGGGGACCGCCCGCCTCCCGAAGCCCCCCCCCAGAAACATGGTGCGGAGGGTTATCTTCTCGGGGGGGAGGCCGGATATTTTTGCCGCTGCATTCCGGTCACCGGTCTGCATCTGGGTTCCGGTCCAGATGTCACACCGGTCGGGCTGCACGCTCGCCACGCAGTTCAGGGGTTCCATGGGGGCGTGGGCCAGGTATGGCACCTCGTAGATCGCCTCGATCCGTTTCGCTGCCCCCTTCAGGGCGGTGTCCGGGTCTCCGCGACGGGCTGCCACGGCGCCGGGTTTTTTCGCCATTTCCGCATACTGGTCTCGCTGGCGGCCGCTGTCGAGGCCGGCCAGGGGCCCCTCGTCCCACTCGATTGCCAGGGCTTCGCGTCCCTTCAGGGCCGCCGGGAAGCTGTCGGCAACTACCGCAACCCCTGCGTCGATGGGGATGACCCGCTTTACGCCGGGGACCTTTTCCGCCTGATCATGCCTGATTATCTTGGCCTTCGCCCCGAAGACCGGCGGCCGGGCCACCACGGCGGTGAGCATGCCGGGGATGGCCACGTCGAGCCCGAAGATGGCGGTGCCGTTCACCTTGGCCGGGGTGTCCAGGCGCCTGACCGGCCGGCCGATGACCGTGTGCTCCTTCGGATCCTTGAGGAGCACCTCCGCAGGTGGCTTCAGCCGGGCGGCCCGTTCCGCCAGCTTTCCATAGGAGAGGCGTCTGCCGCTGGCCCGGTGGAGGACAAACCCCTTTTCGGCCCGGCACTGGTCCGGCTTAACCTTCCACTCCCTGGCAGCGGCGGCGATGAGCATCATCCGGGCCGCGGCCCCCGCCTTCGCGAGGCGCTCCCATTCGGTCCTCACGCTCGTGCTCCCGCCGGTGGCCTGGATCCCCCATTCGGCGTGGTTGTAGTCCGGTGTTACCGGTGCCGCCTCCACCCGGATGATGGAAGGATCCACCTCCAGTTCCTCGGCCACGATCATGGGGAGCGCCGTATAGACCCCCTGACCCATCTCCGACTTGTTGACGATAACGGTGATGGAGTCGTCGGTGCCGATCCGGATGAAGGCGTTGGGGGCGAAGGTCTCGCCGGGGGGCTCCATGCCTGCGGCGGTCCCCAACGGGAGGTGGACCCCGATGATCAGCCCTCCCCCCAGGACGGCTCCTGCCTTGAGAAAGTCGCGACGGTTCATGGTGACGATCCCGCTCATGGCGCACCTCCCTTGGACGTCGTGCCGGCGGCCCGGTGAATCGCCGTGCGGATCCGCTGGTAGGTGCCGCAGCGGCAGAGAATCCCCTCCATGGCCTCGTCGATGGCCGCGTCGTCGGGTTTCGGATTGGCGGCCAGAAGCGCCGTGGCCGCCATGATCTGGCCCGGCTGGCACCAGCCGCACTGGGGGACATCATCGGCGATCCAGGCCTGTTTCACCGGGTGAGATTCGGGAATCCCCTCGATGGTGGTGACTTCCTTGCCGGCCACGGCCGACACGGGGGTGACGCAGGAGCGGATCGCCCGCCCCTCCACATGGACGGTGCAGGCGCCGCAGAGCGACATGCCGCAGCCGTATTTGGTTCCCGTCAGGCCGATCACCTCCCGGATTACCCAGAGGAGCGGCGTATCGGGGGGGACGCTCACCTGGTGGCGCGTGCCGTTGACGATCAGGGTGATCATGGGTTTCCTCCCTCCGGTGGCGGGTAGGCGAACTACCGCACCGTGAAGCTGGTTTCGCGGCTATCCTTTGCCGTGGCGGTCCTGACCGTCGAGATCACCCGGTAGCTCCCCTTCTTGGCATCGGTGGGGAGGACGATGGGGATGGTGAAGGTGTAGGTGCCGCCGCCGTGGGTCACCATGGCCTCGGGATTGCCGACGAGTTCGCCGCCAAAGTAGATCTCGACCGATTCGGTCAACCCCACCTGTTCGCCGGTGGTCGGAGTGAGGAGGGCATAGGTGGTCTGGACTTCAAGCCGTTCTCCCGGATTGACGGACGAGGGGGTAGTGGTAACGTTTTCGAGCCGCACCATGGTTCCTGACGAGGGTTGGACGTTGTACTTGGCGGAGGTCTCTTCGGCGGTGAGTTTCTTGTCGATGGTGTAGTTGCCTATCACGCCGCCGATGAGCGCGCCGGCCAGACCGCCCAGAAGGGCACCCTTGGTCCGCGACCCCTCTCCTGCCAGCACCGCGCCGGCAAGGGCACCTGCGGCGCCGCCGTAGCCGGCTCCCTTTGCCGCCCCCTCGTGCTCCTTCGGGACGGTGCCGCACCCTGCGATGCCGACCAACGTGAATGCTGCCAGCGTGATGAGTGAAATCAGCCTGATTTTCATAATGTCCCTCCGTGGTCCGTGGTGGTACCCCTGGCGCCGCCGGGCGCAGAGCGTTCCGGCCCATGCCGGTTAACGGAAAAAGTATAGCCGGGAGAGGAGCGAATGCAAGGAGTGGGAGGGGCGAGGAGTGGGAGAAGGGAGGTGGGGCGTGTCAGGTGCAGATACGGTTGCGGCCGCTCCCCTTGGCCCGGTAGAGGGCCTGGTCGGCGGCCTTGATGACGTCGGCGGGGCGGCGACGATCGCCGCCGCTCTCGGCCACGCCGATGCTGACGGTGACCGAAACGGTGCCTCTGTTCTGGCCGGAGCCGTAGCGGAGTTTCTTCCCCTCTCGCGACGAGCTGGGGCGGTCAGTGCTGCGCAGGCGCATCTGGTAGTCGGCGATGGTGCGGCGCAGTTCTTCCAGGCTTCCGAGAACCTCCTCGCGCCCCTTGCGGGGGAAGAGGATGGTGAATTCTTCGCCGCCGTAGCGGTAGACCGTTCCGCCCCCACCCACGCCCCGCAGCTTCGAAGCCACCATCCGCAGCACCTGGTCTCCCACGTCGTGGCCGTAGGTGTCGTTGAACTTCTTGAAGTGGTCCACGTCGACCATGGCAACGGCGTAACGTCGTCCGAGCCAGGTGAGCTGTTCGTTGAGGGCGCGGCGGGAGGGGAGTCCCGTCAGGTCGTCTTTGAAGGCCATGTTGTAGGAGTCCTTCAGGACCCCCAGCGTGAGGATGGCTGCGGCGGCGGTCATGAAAACAGGCGTGACGTGCTCCGTCCCGATGCCGTTGCAGGCCACCGCAAAGGCTGTCATGACACCCAGAAGGCTCGCGTCGATGGGAGACTGCCGCATGCAGGCCCGGCCGGCTACTACGAGGGCCCCGAGGACGATCACCGGCAGGGCCGGCTGGGGAAGCAGGAGCCCGCCCAGGAGATGGCTCTCCGTAAACCGGCAGGAAAGGAACTGCTGTACCACCAGGTGTCCCGGTTCCATGGCCCATCCGACGAAGAGTGCCTGGAGCCCCAGGAAGGCGAAGCGGAGCCTGCCGGCCACGGTCGCGATCCCCCGCTCGCGCATGAGGGAGAAGAGGGCGATGTTCAGGGGGACGAGGACGCAGACCGCCTGAAAGAGAACCGTGGCCGTGATCCCCGTCGGCGCCCCCCTCAGGTGAACCCGAAAGCTCCAGTAGGCGGCGGCCAGGACGAGAAACATGAAGAAGGCCCGGCCCCGGTGGAAGTGAAGGGAGAGCATGGTCCCCAGGGCCATGGTAAGGTAGGGGGTGAAGGGGAGAAGCTCCAGCCGTCCCGGCGGCAGCGCGGCCACCTGGGGGAAGAACCAGCCGGTGGCCCCAAGGAGCAGAGCGGGAATGAGGAATATGGTGAAGTTTTTAAGGGGGATTGCCTGCACGTTGCGAGGGCTCCTTGGTGATAGGACCTAACAAACGTATCGGGGGAAAATGAGAAAACTTTAGCCGATATTCTCTAGTCGATATTCTCCTGGAAGGAGAGCGTCATGGAATCGAGTTCGAGGGCGGCCAGGCATCCCATGCCGGCTCGCCCCGGATAGACGCAGCCGTTGTCCAGGACGATCCGGTCGGTGGCAAGGCCCCGGAGGATTTCGGTGCGGCTCATCGGGGTGTGGCCGCCGATTACGCGCCGTCCCTCGATCATCTCCTTCCGGACCTCCAGGGAGCGGCTCCAGAGCATTGTCTCCGTGTCGGCAAAGGGGGAGGGGATGGCGAAGTTGAGGCTTGCGTGGACCAGGACGAAATCGGGGAGAATGCGGTAGTAGGGCATCTCTGCCATGAAGCGGCGGTAGGGGAGGGGGATCTCGCAGGCATCCTCCACACCGAAGCTGTCGAGGGTGGCGCGGCCGCCGTTGAGGAGCCACATCCGGAAAAAATCGCGGTCTCCGCAGCTGTTCAGGAACATCTCCTCGTGGTTTCCCCGCACGGGGTAGACCCGGTATCCCTTCATCACGAGACCCATGAGGATGTCGAGGACCTCCCGGCTGCGGGGGCCCCGGTCGATGTAATCACCGAGGAGGTAGAGCTCGTCGCGGCGCTTCAGGTGGATTACCTCCCGGAGGAGCCGGTCCAGGGTCAGGGCGCAGCCGTGGATATCGGGGATGACAAAGCGGTGGGAAAGGTGAACTCTTTTCAAGGGGATACCATTAAATCAAAATTCTTACGGAGGAATGAACCTTTATAGCACGCGAGCCCCACCCAAGTAAACCGCCATGACGTGTCGTTTGGTCGTTAACCAGCTGTGTTGGTCTGGTTGACGGTTGGGTGGCGAGTGTGCTACAAACGGGTGCACGTGCGAAAGGAGAATCCGTGTCAAAGGGCTTTGCTGAAGAGCTGGAGGCGCTGAAGACCCAGGGGCTGCACCGGAGGATGCGATGCATCGCCGGGAGCCAGGGGAGCCGGGTCGTTGTGGATGGAAAGGAGGCGCTCCTGCTCTGTTCCAACAACTACCTGGGGCTTGCCGACCACCCCCGCCTCGCGGAAGCGGCGATCCGGGCCGTGGAGCGTTACGGCACCGGCAGCGGCGCCTCGCGCCTCGTCTCGGGCACCATGGAGCTTCACGAAGCCCTTGAGGAGCGGCTGGCCCGTTTCAAGGGGACCGAAGCGGCGCTCGTATTCAACTCGGGCTACGCTGCCAACAGCGGCATCATCCCGGCGCTGGCGGGGAAGGGGGACCTGGTCTTTTCCGACCGGCTCAACCACGCGAGCATCGTTGACGGTTGTCTCCTCTCCCGGGCCACGATGGTCCGCTATCCCCACAACGACATGGCGGCCCTGCGGCGCCTGCTGGAACGGCATGAAACCGCCGGCCGGCGGCTCATCGTCACCGACGGGGTCTTCAGCATGGACGGCGACATGGCCCCGCTCCGGGAACTGGCGGCCCTCAAACGGGAGTTCGGCGCCCTCCTCATGGTGGACGATGCCCACGGCACCGGGGTTCTCGGTGCCACTGGACGGGGAAGCGCGGAACTTCAGGGGGTCATGACGGAGATCGACATCCACATGGGAACTCTTGGCAAGGCCCTTGGCAGCTTTGGCGCCTACGCCGCAGCCTCCGGGGAGATCGTCGACTACCTGGCAAACCGGGCCCGCAGCTTCATCTTCTCCACCTCGCTTCCCCCTGCGGTCCTGGCCGCCTCCCTGGCCGCCATCGACCTGATCGACTCCCCCGAGGGAGCAGCGCTTCGGCAGCGGCTCAAAAGGAACACGGCCTTCTTCCGGGATAGCCTGGGCGCCGCAGGTTTCGATACCATGGGGAGCGAGACCCAGATCGTTCCCCTCTTCGTGGGGAGGGCCGAGCAGACCATGACGTTCACGTCCCGTCTCCTGGAGGAAGGGGTCTTTGCCCAGGGGATTCGCCCCCCGACGGTCCCGGCCGGTACCTGCCGGCTCCGCTGCACCCTCATGGCGACCCACGGGGAGGAGGATCTGGCTCGGGCGGCGGAGCTCATTGCGGGAATCGGCAGAGAGATGGGGGTAATCTGACCGATGCCGTTCCTTGAAACCGCCGACAGGGTATCGATCCACTACGAGGAGGAGGGCAAAGGCTTCCCCCTCGTGCTTGTCCACGGCTGGGCCATGTCCGGGAAGGTCTGGGCCTTCCAGAAGCCCTTGGCCGAGCGCTTCCGGCTCATAACCGTCGATCTCCGGGGACACGGGGAATCGTCAACGGCTGCAGGGTATGCCTTCGCCGACTTCGCCGCCGACCTGGTGGCCCTGTTCGACCGGATGGGCCTTGCCCGCGCCGGACTCATGGGCTGGTCCATGGGCGCCCAGGTTGCCCTGGAGGCCATTTCGCTTCTGGGTGACCGCGTAGCCGCCCTCATGCTCGTGGCCGGAACCCCCAAATTCACCGGTGACGATGGCTGGCCCTACGGGCTTCCGGCCACCGAGGCACGGGGGCTGGCCCTGCGGCTCAAGCGCGATTACGACATCACCCTGGGAGCGTTTTTCCGGCGGATGTTCGTCGAAGGCGAACTGGCCAACGATCAGTATCAGCGGATCGTCCGCGAGATCGTCATCCCCCGCCGCAATCCCGATCCCGCCGCGGTGCAGGCGGCCCTCGCCACCCTGGCCGAGGGGGACCACCGACCGCTCCTTCCCGCTATAGTCTCCCCGACCCTCGTCATGCACGGCGACCGGGACGCCATCTGCCCCCCGGATGCCGGCCGCTACCTGGCCCGGGAGATTCCCGGCGCGCGGCTCTTTTCCCTTGAGGGGGTGGGGCATGCCCCCTTCCTCTCAAGGCCGGAAGCGTTCAACCGGGAAATCAGTCGGTTCCTGGCGGAGGTGATCGGCCGTGATTGACCGCCACAAGGTGAAACATTCCTTTCACCGACAGGCCGTGGAGTACGACGCCCATGCCGCGGTGCAGAAACGGGTCGTGGACCGGTTCCTCGATATCCTGACCGAGGAGGGGAACTCCCCTGCCCGGATTCTCGACGTGGGGGCCGGCACCGGCCTTCTGGCCCGACATCTTGCCGACCGCCATCCAACGGCGCTCCTCTCCTGCGTCGACCTGGCCCCGGGCATGGCCGCAACGGCGCGGCAACGCCTCGGTTCGCGGGCCCTGGTGGCCGTGGCCGATGCGGAGCATCTCCCCTTTGCTGATGCTTCCTTCGACTGCGTCGTTTCCACCTCCACCTTCCAGTGGCTCACCACCCTCGACGCCGCCTTTACCGAGGCATGGCGGGTGCTGGCCCCCGGAGGCCTCTTCGCATTCGCCCTGTTCGCCCACGGCACTTTTCATGAGTTGAAGGCATCCTACCGTGCCGCTCTGGTAACGGCAGGGCGGGAAGGGGAGGACCGGACCCAGCGCTTTTTCACTGGCGACGACGTCCGCGCCGCCCTGGAGCGGACCGGTTTCGAAGCGAGGCGCCTCGGCTCCGAGGACGAGGTGGAATGGCACGCGGATGTGCCCGCCTTTCTCCGCTCGGTGAAGCGGGTCGGCGCCGGCAACGCCTCGCCGCTCCGGGGGCGGGGGCTCGCGGAGCGGCGGGTAATGATGGAGATGATGCGGGTATACGGGGAACGGTACGGCGCGGAACGGGGAATTCCGGCCACCTACACGGTGGTGTACGGGGTGGGAATTAAACGCACTGCAACACGAGGCACTTGAGGTACTCCGTCTCCGGTACGGCCAGGAGCACCGGATGGTCCGGCGCCTGGGAGCGGGCTTCTACAACCCGCACCTGCCGACCCGCCAGACGGGCAGCCTGGGTCAACAGATCCCGGAACGGCTCCCGCCCCATGTGGTAGGAGCAGGAGCAGGTGATCAGATACCCTCCCTCGCTGAGGAGTTCCAGCCCCCGCCGATTGATGGTGAGGTATCCTTTTTCCGCCTCCTTAAGGGCCTTCTTGCTCTTCACGAAGGCAGGGGGGTCGAGGACCACCACGTCGAAGCACCTTCCCTCATGCTTCAGGCTCCGCAGCCGGTCGAAGGCGTCGCAGGCCTCTACGCGAACCACCCCCTCCAGGCCGTTCAGGGCCGCATTCTCCCGGGCAAGGGCCGCTGCCCGTTCCGAGATGTCGAGGCAGGTCACCTCTGCGGCGCCGAAGGCAGCGGCGTGCACCCCCCAACTCCCCGAGTAGGAGAAGCAGTCCAGGACCCGCTTTCCCGCAGCCATCCCCTTCAGCATGAGATGGTTCTCCTTCTGGTCCAGGAAGTGGCCGGTCTTCTGGCCGCCGGCCAGATCGACCCGGAACCGCAGGCCGTGCTCCTCCACCTCCACCATCTCCGGAATCTCTCCGTAGAGGACCTCCACCGATTCAACCAGCCCCTCCAGCGTTCGCACGGCCACATCGTTGCGGGCGATGATCCCCCGGGGGCTGAAGAGCTCCACGAGGGCCTCCACAATGGCCCCCCGGCGTGCCTCCATCCCCGCGGTCAGGATCTGAACCGAGAGCAGGTCACCGTACTTGTCGACCACGAGGCCCGGCAAAAAGTCCCCTTCGCCGTGGACGACCCGGAAAGTCGCCAACTCAGGGTAGATGCGGTTCCGCAGTTCCAGTGCCCGGCCGATCCGCTTCCTGAAAAAGGCCGGCGAGTCGATCTCCTCCCGCTCCCGGGAGAGGAGGCGCACTGCGATGAGGGAGTGGGGATTGTAGTAGCCGGTGCCGAGAAATCCTCCCCCGATGTCGTAGACCTCGGCGGAGACGCCAGGGATCCGTTCCCCCCGCAACTCGCGGATCTCGTTGCTGAAGACCCAGGGGTGGCCCCCCTTGATCCGGCGGTCTTCGCCACGGTTGAGGGTTATGCGGATGCAGTTCGTTTCCATGGTTGTCTCCAAAAAAAATCCCCTCGCCGGGAGGGGATTCAGTCGTTGTCAGTTCGTGATGTGCCGGTCAGCCGAGGACGTCGATGAGCTTTTTCGCCAGGGGATGCACCACCGAGTAGTGAACCTCCACCCCTTCACGCTTCCCCTCGATGATCCCCTTGTTCTTCAGGAGCGCCAGGTGCTGGGAGACGGTTGCCTGGGGAAGCCCGAGGCATTCCCAGATATGCTTCACGTTGCACTCCCGGGTACAGAGGCCGGCAACGATCTTGAGCCGGACCGGATGGCCGAGCACCTTGAGGATTTCCGCTTCCTCTGAAAAATTCCTGTTCACGTCAAAGTCCATGAATCCATTCCCGTGACGGCGGAGCGGCAACGCTTCGGTACGAAACGGTTCTCTCTCAGCCCGATAATAATCTAGATATATTTATATTGTTCCCGACTGTTGTTGTCAAGGAAAAGGTGCGGGTCAGCAGAACAGCTTTTTACTGAAATGGCAGGCCGCCAGGTGGTCGGTCCGCTTCTCTTCGAGGGGGGGGCGGGAGGTTGCGCAGACCGGCTCCGCGTAGGGGCAGCGGGGGTGGAAGGGGCATCCCGGTGGCGGGTCGAGGGGGGTGGGGGGATCTCCCTTGAGGATGATCCGTTTCTTGTCGGGAGCGGGGATTACCCGGGGGACCGCCGAAAGGAGCGCCTCGGTGTAGGGGTGCTGGAAACGGGCGAAGATCTCGTCCCGCGGACCGGTTTCGACGATCCTCCCCAGGTACATGACCGCCACCCGGTCGCTCAGGTGGCGGACCACGGAGAGGTCGTGGGCGATGAAGAGATAGGAAAGCCCCAGCGCCCGCTTCAGCTCATCCAGCAGGTTGATGATCTGGGCCTGGATGGAGAGGTCGAGGGCCGAGACAGGCTCGTCGGCAACGATAAGTTTCGGCGAGACCGCCAGGGCCCGGGCGATGCCGATCCGCTGCCGCTGTCCGCCGGAAAACTCGTGGGGGTAGCGGTTGATCTGTTCCGCCGAAAGCCCCACCATCCCCATGAGTTCCAGGATCCGCTGCTGGCGTCCATCCCTCGGAACGAGGCCGTGGATGGCAAGGGGCTCGCCGATGATCTCGCCGACCCGCATCCGCGGATTGAGGGAGGAGAAGGGATCCTGGAAGATCATCTGCACGTCCTTGCGGAAGGCCGTGCGCTCTTCCCGCGTCGCCCCCGCCAGGTCTCTGCCCCGGAAGCGGATGGAGCCGCCGTCGGGCTCCAGAAGACCCATGAGGAGCTTTCCCACGGTGGACTTGCCGCATCCCGACTCGCCGGCAAGTCCCAGGGTCTCGCCTGCTCCGATCCGCAGCGACACGCCGTCCACGGCCTGAAGCGTCCTGCGGGGGGCGAAGGGGCCCGGCCTGACGGCGAAGGTTTTCGAGATAGTGTCCGCTTCGATAAGGGGTGTGGTCATCGGTATTTCCAGCACCGGACCCGGTGGCCCGGCGCAATTTCCCTGAGCTCCGGCATCTCGCGGTCGCACTCCCACTGCTTTTCAGGGCAGCGGGAACAGAAGCCGCAGCCCGGGAGTTCGCTGAAGAGGCTCGGGACGTGGCCGGGTATCGTCGTGAGGGGGCGGCCCGGTTCGCTCCGCTGGGGGAGCGAGGCGAGGAGCCCTTCGGTGTAAGGGTGGCGAGGGGTGGTAAGGAGCTTATCCGTCGGTCCCTCTTCCACGATCCGCCCCGCGTACATGACCAGGGTCCGGTCGGCCCGCTCGGCCACCACCCCCAGGTCGTGGGTGATGAGCATGAGCGACATCCGGTTCTCCTCCCTGAGCCGGTCCATGAGTTCCAGTATCTGGGCCTGGATGGTGACGTCGAGGGCGGTGGTCGGCTCGTCGGCAATGAGGAGGCGGGGCTTGCAGGCAAGGGCCATGGCGATCATGACCCGCTGGCGCATCCCCCCTGACAGCTGGTGGGGATAGTCCCGGATCCGTTCGGCCGGGGAGGGTATCCCCACTTGGGCCAGGAGCCGCACCGCCTCTTCCTGGGCTTCATGACGGGAGAGCCCCCGGTGGAGGACGAGCCCCTCGGCGATCTGCCGGCCGATGGGGAAAACCGGGTTCAGGGAGGTCATCGGCTCCTGGAAGATCATGGCGATCCGGTTTCCCCGGATTTTGCGCATCTCTTCATCACGGGCGCTGATGAGGTCCTTTCCCTCGAATATGATCTCGCCGGCCGTGATCTCTCCGGGAGGAAGCACGAGGCGGAGGATCGAAAGGGCGGTCACGCTCTTGCCGCACCCCGATTCGCCCACCACGGCCAGGGTTTCTCCTTCTGCGACGGTGAAGTCCACGCCGTTCACGGCATGAACAAACCCCTCGGCGAGGCGGAAACGGGTGGTGAGTCCTCTGACGGTGAGAAGGTCCGGCACGATGGGTTCCTAGGTCGGTGATGGTACTGTTTCGGTGGCTTGCGGGTCAGGGAGACCTTATACCACGATCACGGGGAGGGGGCAAACCGTAATGCGAAACCGGAACATAAGGGGAGATCAGACGGCGCGTACGTTATAGTCGCTGAGGGGGACCACCTTCCGTGGTTCCCGGAGGAGGGAGGCTTCCTGGCTCTCCCTGTCGCAGGAAAAGCCGAAGGTGCCGTTCTCGATGAGCTCGATGAAGTGGGGGACCAGCGCGGGGTCGAACTGGGCGCCGGCGTGGTCCACCAGTTCCTTCACCGCGGCCTCCACCGGGAGGGCTTTGCGGTAGGGGCGATCCGAGGTCATGGCGTCAAAGGCGTCGGCAATGGCGAGAATCCGCGATTCCAGAAGGAGTTCTCCGGCCGGGATGCGGTTCGGGTAGCCCCGTCCGTCGTAGCGCTCGTGGTGCTGGCCGATGCAGAGGCGGACATCCTGGAGGAAGTCGATGGGCTCCAGAATCTTCATGCCGATGACCGGGTGCTGCTGGAGATCGTGGATATCTTCGGGAGAGAGCTTCCCTTCCTTGTGGAGGAGGTTCAGGTCGATGCCGATCTTGCCGATGTCGTGGAGGATGGCGGCCCGTTCGATTACTTTGAACCGCTCGGGGGGGAGGGCCAGCTTGCGGGCAAGCTCCACCGAGTAGCGGGTCACCCGCTCGGAATGGCCGCGGGTGTAGCTGTCGCTTGCCTCGATGGCGGAGACCAGGGCCTGGATCGTGTGGAGATAGGTGGCCTGCTGTTCGTCGTAGAGCTGGGCGTTCTTGATGGCGATGCTCGCCTGGGCGGCGATGGTGGCGAGGAGTTCCAGTTCCTCGGCGTTGTAGGTGGAGCTGTCGCGCTTGTTGACGACGGTAATGGTGCCGATGATCTCGTCCTTGACCAGGAGCGGCGCGCAGATGAGATTCTTGCGCTCGTAGCCGAGGGCACTGTAGCGGTCAAAGTGGGGAAACTCGTTGATGTCGGGGATGAGAAGGGGCTTGCGGTTCTCGATGACCCAGGTGGAGACGCTCGAAGGCTTCATGGGGATAGTGGTGGAGGTGTCCTGCGGAACCTCGTGCCCCAGGAGGGTGGTCACCTTAAGGTTCCGTCCCTGATGGTTGTAGAGGATAATGTAGCCGATCTGTGCCTGCAGAGTCTCCACTGTTGTCCGCACGATGAGGTCGAAGATCTTTTCGCTCTCCATGGTGGAGTTGACGGCGAGCCCCACCTTGTAAAGGGTCGAGAGACGGGCCACCGCCCGCTCCAGGGTTACGTTTTTGTCCTCCAGTTCGCTGGCCAGGTCGGCGATCCGGTAGTTGGCCTCCTCGATCTCCTCGATCCGTTCCTCCATGCCGACGTTGAGGTTTTCTATCTCCTTAAGCTGATCCTCAAGCTTCTGGTTCATGAGGTGCATCTCGTGGTGGTGGGAGAGTTTCGACTGGGCCCGGGCCAGTTCCCGCTCGTGGCCGACGGTAGTGTCCATGTAGTATCTGAGCTTACTCACCATCATGTTGAAATTGTCGGAGAGAGTTTTCATCTCAATGCTGGTGGATATGTCGGTCTGAACGTCGAAATCGCCCTGCTCGATCCGTTGCATGGAAGAGATGATCGCCCTGAGGGGCCTGTTTACGTAGGTGTTGAGGAAGAAGAAAATGATGACGAGGATGAGGACGACCATGGCGAGCATTGAGACCGTCATGAAGAGCTTTTCTTTGTCCAGGTACGACTCAAGGTATTTGATGGAGAGCTCGATCTCCAGGGCGCCGAGGAGGGTGGTGCGGGCATCGTGACAGGCGTGGCAGGCCGGTTTGTTGTAGATTGGGGCAATGCTCTTGAAAATCTCAGTACTGTTTTCGTTGGCGGCACGTACAAGGGCGATCCGTTTGCCGTCCTTGTACATCTCAAGCTCGCGGGGGCTTACCTGCAAACCGATTTCCCGCTTGATGGCCGAGTTGAGGATGCGGCCCGTTTCGTCAAAGATCCGCAGGTTCTCGATTTTGTCCTTTTCTTTCAATCGGGTGAGGATGCGGAAGACCTCGTCCGATCGGCCGCTCATCATCACGTTCTCGATGGTGCTCTGGAGTGTCGTGGTGAGGAGGATGGCGTTCTGGGCGGATATCTGCGTTATTATGCGCTTCTGGTGTTGATACTCCAGTAAGCTGACCACGAAGACGATGACAACCACGATAAGGGTGATCATCCCGAGTATTTTTACTTTGAGTGAATTCATTGCATCACATACCGATTGCCGGTGGGTAGCGTCGTGACAATCTTGGCCGTTATTGGCCAGCTTTTATGGTTATATGGCGATTAGTGTTAATTAATGACGGTTTTTCGCATCGTTTGGTGCCATGTTTTTGGCAGTGCTCCGTCGGAGGAGCATCCCCTTCCAAAGCTGCATGAACAGCGGTTTCCGCCCCCTAAACGCTTGACATTGAACCGGTCTCCACCTATGATTGCCATCCGTTGCGGCGTGTGGTCAATGCCCATGTCCTTGCCAATGAGAAGCAAAACAGTTGCCAAATCAAACGCTCGAGGGGGACTGCCCCTCTGTGTATTTATCGTAAGCAGTATTGCTGAAAGTCTTTATCGGAAGGTTGTCCCGTCATAGTCAGGCATCTGTTTGCCATAGTGGCTGTCCTCCTGTTTTTTGCGGGGGATGGCTTTACCGCCCCCCTCCTCCGGCAGGAGATCGTTCGGGTTGCCATCATAAAAGGGGGCGACGGCGTCAGGATCGACGGCGACGGCCTGCTTGCAACCGACGAGAAGGGCGAGCCACTTCGGCTGACCCTCCCCACGCAGGTCAAGCGGGCTGGGGGGAACCTCTCGGTGGGGGGGCAAACGGTCAGTCGTCTGACAGTTGCTTCTCCTGCCACCATACAGGTTAACGGTAAGCGCTACCGCGGTACCATCGAGGTCGAACCCTCTGACAAGGGGGTGCTTGTGGTGAACGAGCTCCCGCTGGAGGACTATCTGGTGGGGCTCATCAACTGCGAGATCTCGTCCCAGTGGCCCATCGAGTCGGTGAAGGCCCAGGCAGTTGTTGCGCGCACCTATGCAGTCTACCAGATGCGGGCCCGTGCGGGAGCTCCGTACCACCTGGAGTCATCGGTACTTGACCAGGTCTATGACGGGTGCGAGATCGAGGACAGCCGGGCGGCGCGGGGGGTGCGTGAAACTGCGGGAGAAATCCTTACCTACGGGGGGCAGCCGATCCAGGCGTTCTATCATTCCAACTGTGGCGGCCGTACTGAGGTGGCCGAGAACGTCTGGGGGGTTCGGCTTCCCTATCTCAGAAGTGTCGACTGTGCCTACTGTGCCACAAACCCCTCCATCCGGTGGGAACTTGCCATCCCCCTGAAGAAGCTTGAGGTGCTCCTAAAAGGAGCAGGCATCCAGGTTTCGGGCCTCCGGGAAATCAGGGATGGGAAACGAAACGAGAGCGGCAGGCTCATTGATCTCACCCTTGTTTCTTCCAGGGGGGGGGTAACAATCTCGGCGGTGAACTTCCGCAAGATTGTCGGCTACACCGCCATCAAGAGCACCAATTTTGCAGTCAGGCCCGCCACCGACTCGGTTCATTTTTCAGGGACAGGTTACGGACACGGCGTTGGTCTCTGTCAGTGGGGCGCCAAGCAACGGGCCTCCGACGGTTTTTCCTACCGGGAGATTCTTGCGTATTACTATCCTGGCGCCCTTCTGGGTCAGCTCCCGGGGGAGCAGGGCGTCGATGCGCGTTGACGATTTCGACTATGACCTGCCGTCGGAGCTGATCGCCCAGGAACCCCTTGACCGTCGTGACGCTACCCGGCTCATGACCGTTGACCGGGCGCGGGGAGACGTTGACGAGGTTCCCTTTCGCGAGATCGCCCGGCTCTTCCGGCCGGGTGACCTTCTGGTGGTAAACGATACCCGTGTCATTGCCGCACGATTCTTCGGTGTCAAGGAGAGCGGTGGCCGCGTGGAAGTTTTCCTTGAAAGGAAGCTTCCCGCCGAGGGGGAACAGTGGCAGTGTCTGCTGCGCTCCTCAAAGCCGTCTCGACCCGGCACCCGGATCCTCCTCCCCGGCGCAGTGACAGCCGAAGTCAACGGACGCGGCGAGGGGGACACATGGTGTCTTTCGTTTACTCCTGTTGCGGGATTCGATGAATGGCTCGAGCGGACCGGCGTCATGCCCCTGCCCCCGTACATAAAGAGGAGTGCGGTAGACGCCGACCGGGAGCGGTACCAGACGGTTTTTGCCCGGCACCAGGGGGCGGTTGCGGCCCCGACGGCCGGTCTCCATTTTACCCGGGAGCTTTTGGATGAAATCCGGGAGCGGGGCGTCGAGATTGCAACCCTTACCCTCCATGTGGGGCTCGGCACCTTTATGCCGGTCAGAGTGGAGCAGGTGGAGGAACACCGGATGCACCGGGAGCGCTATGGTATCCCCTCTTCGACCGCCGATGCGGTGAATGCCCGGAAAAAGAGCGGAGGGAGGGTGGTCGCCCTGGGAACCACCGTATGCCGCACCCTGGAGCACGCGGCCTGCGGCGATGGGAGCGTGACAGCCGGCGCGGGGGAGACGGACATCTTTATTTACCCCGGCTACCGGTTCAAGGTGGTGGATGCCCTCATCACCAATTTCCACCTCCCCAAGTCGACCCTGCTCATGCTCGTCTCGGCCTTTGCCGGGAAGGAGCTTCTCTTCAGGGCCTACAATGAGGCGATGGCGCGGCGTTTCCGGTTTTTCAGCTACGGCGACGCGATGTTTATATCTTAGGCGGTGGGCAGGGGGCGCTGGGACAAATTCATGTTTCCTGTTGCCTCAGACCCGTTGCACGAAGCGAAGGTTTCCTTGCAAGCGATCGAGTTCAGACTGATAAAGCAGGACGGCGAGGCCCGACTCGGCTCTTTGACAACCCCCCATGGTACCATCGAGACGCCGATTTTCATGCCGGTGGGGACCCAGGCGACAGTGAAGGCGATGACCCCCGAGGAGCTGAAGATCATCGGTGCCCAAATCATCCTGGCCAACACCTATCACCTCTATATCCGGCCCGGGCATGAGTTGGTGCAGCGGCTGGGGGGGCTCCACCGTTTCATGAACTGGGATCGGCCGATCCTTACCGACAGTGGCGGGTTTCAGGTCTTCAGTCTGAACGATCTGCGCAAGATCAGCGAGGAGGGGGTGAAGTTCCAGTCCCATCTGGACGGATCCTATCATTTCATTTCTCCCGAGGATGCCATCGCCATCCAGGAGGCTTTGGGGAGCGACATCGCCATGTGCTTCGACGAGTGCACCCCTTACCCGGCCACCCACGACTATGCCCGTCGCTCCATGGAGATGACGACCCGGTGGGCCCGACGCTGCAAAGAGGCAAAGACGCGGGACGACCAGGCGCTCTTCGGGATTGTTCAGGGGGGGATGTACCGGGACCTGCGGGAGCGGAGCGCTGCGGAGCTCCGGGAGATCGGCTTCGACGGCTACGCCGTGGGGGGGCTCTCGGTGGGCGAGGAAAAGGAAGTCATGCACGAGGTGCTGGAGTATGCCTCGCCCCTCCTTCCCCAGGACCGGCCCCGCTACGTGATGGGGATCGGCGCTCCGGAGGATCTGATCGAGGCGGTCTGGCACGGCTTCGATATGTTCGATTGCGTCATGCCCACAAGAAACGCCCGCAACGGCATGCTCTTCACCTCATTCGGACGAGTTAACATCAAGGGGGCCGCCTACGCCGAGGACGCCGGTCCGCTCGATCCCGAGTGCGACTGCTACGTCTGCCGCACTTACAGCAGGGCCTATCTGCGGCATCTGTACCGCTCGGGAGAGATCCTCTCGTCGCGGCTCAACACGTACCACAACCTGTACTATTATCTCTCCCTCATGGCAAAGTCGCGGGCCGCCATCGCCGAGGGGAGGTTCGCCGCGTTCCGGCGGGAGTTTTATGCCAAGAGGCAGTTGCAGGGGCAATCGTGATTGCTCCATAATAAAGAGGGAAAACCAACAGGTTAGCCACTCTATAAATCGTTCGGAGGTTACACAATGTTCGGAGTTGCTTTTGCCATGGCTTCACAACCGGGAGGAGCCCAAGCTGGCGGCCCCCTAGGCGCTTTTCAGGCGATCCTGCCGCTCGTATTCATGTTTGCCATCTTCTATTTCCTCCTTATCCGTCCCCAGCAGAAGAAGGCCAAGGATCACCGCGCACTTATCGACTCCCTCAAGAAGGGGGACCAGATTGTCACTGCCGGCGGCATCCATGGCAAGGTGAGCGCCATCGACGGTGATGTCGTCCTCCTTGAAGTGGCTACGGGGGTGACGATCAAGATCTCCAAGGGCTACATCGCTACCCTGAAGAAGGATTAGAACCTAACGGGATCTTGAAAGGAGCTTCGCGCATGCCAAAGGGGCTTACTTGGCGTTTCGGCCTCATCCTGCTGTTTATTTTTCTGTCGGGCCTCTATCTCACCCCGACGTTCGTGTCCCCCCTTCCGTCGTGGTGGACGGGGCTCCTCCCCAAGGATCGCATCAGCTTGGGGCTCGACCTTCAGGGGGGGACCCATCTGGTAATGGAGGTGGAGATCCAGAAGGCGGTGGAAGGTGCCCTCGACCTCATTGCCACCGATCTGGAGGACAGCCTCACTGCCAAGACCCTGCGATTCAAGAAGATAGGCCGGACTGCATCTGATCGCGTCCAGCTCACCTTCTACGACCGGGGCACCGCCGACACGGTCCAGAAGATGATCAAGGAGAAGTACCCGACCATGGAACTGGTTCCCCCCTACGACGAGGGGGGATTTGTGAGCATGCAACTCCGGATGGGGGAGAAGGAAGCCCAGGAGCGCAAGGACCGCGCCGTTGCCCAGGCCCTGGAGACGATCCGCAACCGGATCGACCAGTTCGGGGTTTCCGAGCCGGTCATTGCCCGGGAAGGACTTACCAATATTGTTGTCCAGCTCCCGGGCATCAAGGACCCCAAGCGGGCCATCGAGCTCATCGGCCGCACGGCAAGGCTGGAGTTCAAGCTGGTTGACGAGGCGATCAACCCGGCTACCGCCACCCCCGGCACCGTACCCGAGGACTCGGAAATTCTCATTGAGAAAAAGACCGACTCAACCACCGGAGCCGTAACCGAGATTCCCCTCGTGGTCAAGAAAAAGGCGATGATCACCGGGGACCTCCTCACCGATGCCCAGGTCCGCATCGATTCACAGTTCAACCAGCCCTATGTGGCGATCGATTTTAATGCCACCGGCGCCCGCCTCTTCGATCAGGTTACTGCCGCCAATGTGGGCAAGCGGTTTGCGATTGTCCTCGACAACACCATCTATTCGGCGCCGGTGATCCGGGAGCGGATTTCGGGGGGGAGTGCCCAGATCTCCGGGTCTTTCACCGAGAAGGAGGCCGCCGATCTCGCCATCGTGCTCCGGGCGGGGTCGCTTCCCGCTCCGGTCAAGATCATCCAGAACGTGACGGTTGGTCCCTCCCTCGGTCAGGACTCCATCAACAAGGGGTTGATTGCCGGCCTCGTGGGAATCGGCCTCGTTATCGCCTTTATGACGATTTACTACAAACTGTCCGGCCTCGTGGCCAACTTCGGCATGGTGCTGAACGTTGTCTACCTCATGGGAGCCCTGGCGGCTCTTGGGGCTACCCTGACGTTGCCGGGCATTGCCGCCATCGTCCTCCTTATCGGCATGTCGGTGGACGCCAACGTCCTCATCTTCGAACGGATCAGGGAGGAGATGCGGCTCGGCAAGCCCCCCAAAGCGGCTCTGGATGCCGGCTATGACAAGGCGTTCCTCACCATCATGGACTCCCACGTCACGACCCTCATCACTGCCGCCGTCCTCTTCCAGTTCGGCACCGGCCCGGTCAAGGGATTTGCCGTATCGCTGAGCCTGGGGGTCATCATCAACCTGTTTACCGCTCTCGTTGGCACCAAGGCTGTTTTTGACTTCGCCCTGTCACGCCTGCGGGTCAAGCGTCTGAGCGTTTAGGGGGAGTGTATGGAATTTATTGGAAAGACCCATTTTGACTTCATGGGGAAGAAGAAGATCTCTTTCGCAGTCTCCATCATCATCTCCATCATCGGTATCATCGGCGTCGTCCAGATAGCACTTGGGACGGCCAACATGGGGATCGATTTCTCCGGCGGTACCGCCGTGCAGCTTAAGTTCGCCCAGCCGGTCTCCATCGACAAGGCCCGGGAGGCCCTGTCGAAGCACGGCCTGAAGGACGCCAACCTCCAGGAGATCACGGAGGGGAATAAGCTCCTCGTGAAGGTAGGTAAGACATCCCTTCCCCAGGGGAACGCCGCCGATCTGATCCAGGGAGCATTTCAGAAGGAAGTTCCCGGCAACCAGTTCGTGGTGGAAAGCTCCACCGAGATCGGCCCCGCCATCGGTGACAAGCTCCGCAAGGACACCCTCATTGCCGTGGCCATATCGCTGATCTGCATCGTCATCTACATCGCCTGGCGGTTCGACTTCACCTTCGGCGTGGGGGCTCTCGCCGCCACCCTCCACGATGTCCTCGCCATGTTCGCGGTCTTTTTCCTGCTGAACAAGGAGATCAACCTCCTCTTCATCACGGCGGTCCTTACGATCGCCGGGTACTCGCTCACCGACACGGTGGTAGTCTTTGACCGGATCAGGGAGAATCTCCACAAGAACACGAAGGATTCGCTGTCGGTAATTTTCAATCACAGTATCAACGAGGTGCTCTCCCGGACTATAATCACCGGGCTCACCACCTTCCTGGCCGCCGGGTCGCTCTACTTCTTCGGCGGCGAGGTTATCCATGACTTCGCCCTGGCACTGGTCGTCGGCATTGTTGTCGGCATCTACTCGTCCGTCTTCGTGGCGAGCCCCATTGTCGAGGTCTGGGGACGCCGGACCAAAACCAGCAAAGCGTAAAGGCGAGGAGACGATGATGAACAAGGAAACTGTGCTGTATGTGGTCATTGCGCTTCTTGTCGGTATCCTGGGTACCGTTCTGGTGGTCGGCGTGGTCAACAAGCAGAAGCCGGCTCCGGCCACGGCCGGCATTCCTGCCGGAGGTGGTTCCCCTGTCGACTACCAGCAGCGGATCACCCAGGCGGAGAAAATTGTTGCCGGTGACCCGAAGAACCTCCAGGCCTGGATACAGCTCGGCAACGATTATTTCGACACCGACCAGCCCCAGAAGGCGATCACCGCCTATGGCAAGGCCCTGGAGTTTGACCCCAACAACGCCAACATACTCACCGATCAGGGGATCATGTTCAAGCGGGTGGGGTGGTTTGACAAAGCCATCGCCAACTTCGAGAAGGCCCAGCAGATCGACCCGAAGCACCTTCAGAGCCTTTACAACCTGGGGGTGGTTTACATGGCCGACCTGAAGCAGCCCGCCAAGGCGGTGAAATACTGGGAGCGCTACCTGGAGCTCGACCCCATGAGCCCCAACTCCCAGCAGGTCCGGGCGATGCTTGAAGAGGCCAAGGGGATGGGACAGGCCTCACCTCCTCAGGGACAGCTCTTCAAAAGATGACCTGCACATTGAATCCCCCGCTTCGGCGGGGGTTTTTTGTTGGACCGTTCGCGGAGAGGAATAAGAGATGAAACCGGTTACCGAGAGGCGCTGGACGGTTCGGGAGCATGACAGGGAAACGGCGGAGAGAATCGCACGGGAGCTCTCCGTTGACCCTTTCCTGGCCCGGCTGCTCGTTAACCGGGGAATGGCCGATGGTGCGGCTGCCGGTCGCTTCCTTTCTTCCTCCCTGTCCGACGTGAGTGATCCTTTCCTGCTGAAAGGGATGTCAGAGGCGGTCGCGCGTCTCTGTGCGGCACGGACGCGGGGCGAGACGGTCTGCGTCTACGGCGATTATGATGTGGACGGGGTCACCGCCACGGCGCTGCTGATACGTTTTTTCCGCGCGGTTGGCATCCACTGTTTCTTTCATATTCCCAACCGCTTTGAAGAGGGGTATGGCCTGTCGGAGGATGGGCTCCGCAAGGTGGCAGAGCGTGCCCGGGTTGTCGTTTCGGTTGACTGCGGGGTGACCGCCGTGGTCGAGGCGGAACTCTGTGTTTCCCTGGGACTCGACCTGATCATCACCGACCACCACACCCCCGGGCCGATCCTTCCCAACGCCTGCGCCGTTATCAACCCGCACCAGTCAGGCTGTTCCTATCCCTTCAAGTCGCTGGCAGGTGTCGGAGTTGCCTTCAACCTGATGGTCGCGCTTCGGGGACGGCTCCGGGAGGAGGGGACTTTTGTCGGCGGGAACGAGCCGAATTTGCGGGAATATCTCGACCTCGTCGCCCTCGGAACCATTGCCGACGTGGTCCCCCTTGTGGGCGAGAACCGGATCTTCGTGAAGTTCGGGCTCCGGGAGCTCACTTCTGCTTCCCGCGTCGGGGTGAAGGCTCTCAAGGAGGTGGCGGGCGTGACCGGCGCCGTGGGGTGCGGCGCCGTCGGCTTCCGGCTTGCCCCCCGGCTCAACGCGGCTGGCAGGCTGGAGGATGCGACCCGGGGGGTGGAACTCCTCCTGGAGAACGAGTTGTCCCGGGCAGCAACCATTGCCGCGGAACTGGACGAAAGCAATGCCGAACGCCAAACCATCGAGCGGCAGATCCTTGCCGATGCCCTTGCCCGGGTTCAGGAAAATCCGGCCATGGGGGGGAGAAAAAGCATCGTCCTCGCCTCTGATGCATGGCATTCGGGAGTTATTGGCATCGTAGCGTCGCGGATGGTTGACCTCTTCCATAGACCCACGGTTCTCATTGCCTTGCAGGAAGGGGTCGGACGGGGCTCGGGGCGCAGTATTCCCGGCTTTCACCTCTACGATGCCCTCGATGCCTGTGCCGAACACCTGGTGAAATTTGGCGGGCACCGCTACGCTGCCGGGCTTTCCATTGACGAGTCAACGTTGGAGAGTTTCGTCGCCCGTTTCGAAGAGGTTTCTGCTGGGCTGTTGTCCGCCGACGACCTGACGCCGGTGCTCCGCGTGGATGCGGAACTTTCGCCCCACGAAGTGACTGCGGAACTGGCGGACGCGGTTTCGTTGCTTGAGCCCTTTGGCGCCGGGAATCCGGAACCGCTTTTCGTGCTTCGTGGCATGGAGATCGTGCAGCGGTGGCCGATCCGCGGGAATCATCTCAAGATTCGACTTGCAGCTGCGGGGCACACCTTTGACGCCATCGGTTTCAATCTCGCGGAGAAGGGGGCCGAACTCTCCGATGCGGTGGCCATTGCCTTTACTCTCGGCTGGAACGAGTGGAACGGTCGGAAAACACTGCAGCTGAATCTTCGTGACATTACCAACTCCGGGCAGGTGCTTGACGTATGCTGAGGGAAGAGCGGTTCAATACGGCCGACAGAATCATTACAGTCGGATTTTGGGTCAACGCGGCTCTCATGACCATGAAGCTTCTTGCCGGCCATTTCGGTAAATCCGATGCGGTGTTTGCCGACGGCCTGGAAAGCGCCTGCGATTTCGTGGCGATTCTCTCCACCATGATCGCCCTGCGGGTCGGGCGCCAACCCTTTGACCCCAAGCACCCCTATGGGCATGGGAAGGCGGAGAACATCGCAGCGGTTCTGGTCTCCCTCGTTATCTTTACCACCGGCCTCGGAATTCTGATCAAGGCGGTCCATACCGTTATCGACCGCACCTACCAGACCCCCGATCTGATGGCGGTGCTTGCGGCAGTTGCCACCATTGGCATCAAGGAATGGCTTTACCGGTTCTCGATGAAAACCGGCGAGCACCTTCAAAGCCCCGCACTCACGGCCGTGGCGAAGGACCACCGCAAGGACGCGGTGACCTCCGTCGCAACCCTGGTGGGGGTAACCGGAGCCTTTTTCGGGGTCGGCGTCATGGATCCCCTTGCTGCGGGTCTTACGGCGTTCTTCATCTTTCACATCGGTTACGAGACGTGTATGGGAGCCGTCCATGACCTCATGGATGGCAGCCCTTCCGAGGATCTTATCCGGTCAATTACGCAGCTTTCCGAAGGGGTGGACGGCGTTGAGCACGTCCACGAAATCCGGGGCCGGCGTTCGGGCCAGTACCTTATCATCGACCTGAAGCTCGACATGGATCCGGATATGACCGTCAAGCGCTCCCACGACATCGCTACTACGGTCAAACGACTTATTTTCGAGCGATATCCCAATGTGGGAGACGTGATGATTCACATAAATCCCCATGATGAAGAGCACGAGGATCTGATCAGGCTGTGAGTTCGACGGGCCTCGTCTCCGTGCCAGGGGAGACGGCAGCAGCACACAGATCTCCATTGAGCCGAAAGGCGAAGACGAATTTTCACGGGGCGATATACTGCATGAGGGCAGCAACGGCAACTACTTATTGACATTGTTGTGATGCCAAGGGTATTAATAACGTTTAAATCTTGTCCCGGGGTTTTCTGTCTCGTGCCAATCTGGGATGTGTCCGACGAAACCACGACCGGCGGCGCTTTCCAAGTCGTTTCGTTAGTAATCTCCGTTATATCACGGTATCTGCGACGGATGGTGCCGCTACGGACGGTGTGTCTCTCCGCGGGGCTTCACTCAATGCTCCACACCGTATGGTGCCCGGCACTAAGGCTATTTAATGAACGTCGGATGATAGAGGGTAAAACCTCTGTTAATTCGACTGTTCCGTTGCTTTGGGGCTCGCTTGGCGGAGGCAATAACCCCCGACTCTCAGGTGGTGCCTGTGTTTGAGTCTTGGAGTGGTCATGAAATTGCAGAGTTATCAGCGGAACGTGCTGGATTCTGGGGTGGATAACTGATGACACTGAAATCATGGTCATGTGACTATCGAACCTTCAGGGAAGACTCATGATCACCATACTCTTCATCTCTGATGATACCCGGGCTGCCGATCTCATCGCCCGGTTTCAGCCTCAGCTCAAGGCGCGCCTGAGGCTTGCCCTCGATTTCGACCAGGGGCTTAAGGAGGTGTTCGACAACAGGCCCGCCGCGGTTTTCATCCAGAGCAACATTTCGGGAATCTCCGGCGAGACGGTTGCTCGCCACATAAAGACTCTCCTCCGTACCGATGCACCCCGTATCGTCCTCATTCACTCGTCGCCCCTGTCGATGCAGGGAACAAAAAAATGGTTCGACGACACGGTCGATTTCTCTCTTCCGCAGACTGATCTCGTCGAGCAGTTCAGGCAACGGCTGGCGGAGATTGCCCCTGATCATTGGTTTGATCAGAATCACGGGCAGCGCCGATCCTTTGAAGACGTTCCGGTGGCCAATGAGGTGGATGCTCCGGTGCCGGTGTCACCTCCGCCTGGAGAGTTCGAGTTCTTCGATTGGGAGTCGCCTGGCAATACCGGTACTGCTGTCGTTCAGGCACCCCCCATTCAACCTGCTCCAGAGATAAACGAGTTTCAGCACAGGGCTCCTTCGTCTGGGGCTACACCGGTTCCTGTCGAGGAAGGCGAGGACGCAGTCGCTCCAAGCCTCGTTTCGCCGGGGGCGGAGCTTCGGGCCGTGATGCCTTCGATTATCGAAGAGACGGCCGCTGCCCAGTCTGTTTTTTCGGATCAGGAGCCTTCTCCCCTGGTCAGCGCTTCTCCGCCAGTGCTTCCCCCCCGTGAGGTGGCGCATCAGCCCGCCCCTCCTCCGCGCGCTTCTCTGCCTCATGGGGTGGCCGTTCCTGTAGAGCAGTCCGCCGCATCCCTTGGGTCCTTCAGTGCAGAGAAGCCCGACGGGGGAAATGCTGAGTGGGTTACCGTACCATCGCCCGGCAAAGAGTTTAAGGAACCGTCAGGGCAGCGCCTTTCC
Organism: Geobacteraceae bacterium; assembly: GCA_905339345.1. Taxonomy (GTDB): domain Bacteria; phylum Desulfobacterota; class Desulfuromonadia; order Geobacterales; family Geobacteraceae; genus Geobacter. Next base: position 27,036 of record CAJPFF010000168.1, read on the forward strand.
CTCTGGGCCGTCGTTATCGTAGTTTTACTCATCGGCGCGGTGGTAGGTGGGTCCCTGCTGCTCAAGGGTGGGGGGAGGAATACCGGAACTGTTGGTAAGCCGGCATCTCAAACCCCGGCTCCGGCACGTCCTCTCTCTGCATCGGCACCTTCAGCTGTGACTCCCGCCGCGGTGGAAATTCCTTCTTTTGTTCCCGTGTCAGGGAGGGATCCAGGGTACGGGAAGGCCCATCCTGGCTGGGAGCGGTACCGCGGTGCGGGGGTCGAGTTTCGGCTCTACCGCGAACAGGGCCGGTTGAAGGTTGTGCAGGTGATTGCCCTGCGCGGTAAGACCATTCCTGAGGCACAAGTCACGAAAATTGTCAAAGTGTTGACCGGAAGTGGGAACCGCACCATATCGTCCCACACGAACAAGGGTGGCTATCTGCGCGAGGTCGGCAAAATTGCCGGCAACAACGAGATTGTCATCTACCGCAAGGGGAGTGTCATCCGGGGGGTTGTTATAACCCTCGGATGAGGCGGAAGTGCCGGGCGTGTTCGGCTCGGCCCTGTGGTTCTTCGCTCGGTGGCCGTACAGGCCCAATTCAACATTGACACGTGCGGGATATTCCTCCATCCTCCGCAGGTGGTGCTACGAAAGTACTTTGTTTAACGGGAGATGCAATGATAGCTACCCCCCCCCGGCATGTTGTTGCCATCGCACTTGCAGTGCTGGCCTTCGGCGTTGTGCCGACGCAGGTGCACGCCATAGACCCCCGCTTTGAGCTGGATCCGCGCCTTCTCGACAAAGCCGCTGAGCCACCTGCAGGGGATCGCCAGGGACGGACTGTCCGCAAAGCGGTGCGTCCGGCCACCGGCATGTCAGACTATACCGTCAGGCCTGGCGACCACATCTTCAAGATCCTCATGAAGGAGTACGGTCTCTCCAACGCCGAGTCCGAGGCCCTTATCCCCGAAGTAAAGCGACTCAACGGGATCTCTGACATTAGAAGGCTTCGGCCGGGACAGTCGATCCGGATTCCGCTGGCCCAGCGGCGCGGACAAGGGGCCGTAGCTGAACGGAGTGCACCGAAAGCAACACGTGGGGCGCCTTCGCGGTCTGAAGGCTCTGACCCGGTTTCCGCTGCGAAAGCCGGGGGTGGCGAGAGGCCTTCAGGCCACTCCATGCGGATGATGAGCGTCGCAGGGGAGCGGGAGCCTGCAGGCATCGAAACGGTGCGTCAGGTATGGGGCGGTCTCGTTTCTTCTCAACCGGTCTCTTCCGGGCCGGTCGCCATCAAGGACAAGAACTTTTCCCTTTCCCTCGATCCTGAATCCTTCCCGTCGTTCCCTGCGGCCGACGGGGGAAGGGTGCTCGTGGATGCCGGGGGAAAGATCCCCCCCCTCGTGAGATCCCTCATCGAGGAGAAGGATCCGTCAATCCGCATCGTCTCTGAGGACCCGCGCAACCGCAAGCGCTTTATGGCATCCCTTCTCACGGGGGCTCGCTTCTATTCGGTGGAGGAGGACGTTTCCCTCTCATTCGGTGCCGATCCCAAGCTGACGGTGAACGCCGATTTCAAGATCGAAAAGACCCCCGAAAGCGTCCTGCATCACGACGTGGTGTTGATGAACGTCGAGGAGTACCGGCGGGGCATGCCGCCTTCCCTGGTTCAGTTTCTCCGCCGCGAGGGGTTCCAGGTCATGGAGCCTTTTCCTGCACGGGAAGATGCACCGCCACGGGGCGCACGAACTCTCCACCAGATTACGGCCCATGAGACCCGGGGGATCGTCGATGGGCTCCTGCGGGCCCTTAATGTTCGCTATGAGACCGACCGCAGCGTTGAGCTCTACGGTATGGGGGACGGGGGGCTCAGGCTCGACGTGAGGGCAGACCGCTACTTCGAGGATGGACGAGACCGTTACGTGGTGAGCTACTTTGATGGAGACCCGGTTTCCTATACCCTGACGCGACTTCTCGAGACGCGGGGCTATCGGGTGGTGGTCCTCGACCCGAAGGACGATTTCCGGAAGGTTTCCGAGAAACTCCTGGCGAGGTTGAGGCTTCCCGGGGTCTTTGCCCAGCACGATCTCCTTCCGCACCGGGACGCACCCTACGGCATCCAGATGTCGGGGGTCAGGATGCGCGGCCAGGGGGCGGGCGGGGAAACCGTCTTTCTCACCAACGCCGAGCTCGATCCGCTCTTCAGGGATCTCCTCGATTACAACGGCTACGCGGTCATTTCCTACTAACGAGGGTTCCAAGCGGACATGTCCCCAAAAAAGGTCGGCGAGATACTCATTGAAAATCGGCTGATTACCGAAGATCAGCTTCGGGAGGCCCTGGAACTCCAGAAGGTTTTCCCCGACCAGCCTGTCGGCCAGCTCCTCTGCAAGCTCGGTTTTCTCTCCGAGAGCGAGCTCTCCTATATCCTGGAGCAGACCGGCAAGCGCCAGAAGCTGGGTGACATCCTTCTGCGCGAACGGCTCATCGACCAGGAGCGGCTCAATCAGGCCCGTGCCGCTGCCAAGAGGGACGGCATCCCTTTAGACAAGGCCCTTCGCAAGCTCCGCATCGTCGAGGAGGAGCCCCTTGCCAAGGCGATAGCCGTCCAGTATGACCTTTCCTTCGTTCACATCAACACCCTCGAGATCGAACCGGAGCTTGCCCGGTACATCAATCCGTCCTACGCCCAGAAGCAGCGGATCGTTCCCATCTCCAAGATCGGCAATACCCTCACCCTGGCCATGGCCAACCCTATCAAGCTCCACGATCTGAAGGAGCTCGAACAGAGCATCAGGGCGCGGATCATTCCCGTGATCGCCGTGGAGAGTGAGATTCTCAAGGCCCAGCAACGTCTCTATCGAACGGCCACCAGTCAGACCCATTCCTTCGATGAAGCCGACCTGGAGATCGAGCCGGGGAGCATCACGGAAATCCTGGGCTCCACCGTTGAGGATGAACCGGACATCGAGGACGAAGTCCGGAAGGTGACTGAGCGTGACAGCATCATTGTGAAGCTCGTCAACAAGATCATCTTCGATGCCCACCAAAACCGCGCCTCCGACATCCACATCGAGCCCTATCACGGCAAGAACGACGTCATTGTCCGGATGCGCGTGGATGGACGGTGCAAGATTTACCAGCGCATACCCTACCGCTACAAGTACGCGATCCCTTCCCGCCTCAAGATCATGGCTGACCTCGACATTGCCGAGAAGCGCAAGCCTCAGGACGGAAAGATCAATTTCAAGAAGTTCGGCCCCCTCGACATGGAGCTCCGCATCGCCACCATGCCCACCGCCGGTGGGCTCGAGGATGTGGTGATCCGGCTCGTCAATACCGGTGAGACCTACTCCTTCGACAAGCTCGGCCTGACCGAGCGGAACATGCGCATTTTCAGTGAGGCCGTGACCAAGCCCTACGGACTGGTCCTGGTGGTGGGGCCCACGGGGAGTGGCAAGACCACCACGCTCCATTCAGCAATATCCCGAATCAATCGCCCCGAGGTGAAGATCTGGACCGCCGAGGACCCGGTGGAGATTACCCAGAAGGGGCTTCGGCAGGTGCAGGTGAATCCCCGGATCGGCCTCACCTTCCCGGTGGCGCTCCGGTCGTTCCTGCGTCTCGATCCCGATGTCATCATGGTGGGGGAGATGCGGGACGAAGAGACCGCCTCCATCGCCGTGGAGGCCTCCCTTACCGGGCACCTGGTACTTTCCACGCTCCATACCAACTCGGCCCCCGAGACCGTTACCCGCCTTCTGGAGATCGGACTCGACCCCTTCAGTTTCTCCGACTCTCTCATCTGCATCGTGGCCCAGCGCCTTGCCCGTCGGCTCTGTGAGGAGTGTCGCGAAATCTACCGTCCCGACAGGCAGGAGCTGGCAGAGATAATCGAGGAGTTCGGCGAGGAGCAGTTTGCCGCCACGGGGCTTGTGGGCAACGAGCTCGTCCTTGCCCGGTCCGTGGGGTGTCCTGTCTGTGGTCAGACCGGGTACCGCGGCCGTCTCGGCATTCATGAGGTCCTTGAATGCACCGACGGCATGAAGAGCCTTATCAAGAAGCGGTCTGAAACCGAGCTTATCCGTCGCCTGGCCATGGACGAGGGGATGACCACTCTCCGGCAGGACGGTATCCTTAAGGTTTTTCAGGGGCTCACCGACATCCACGAGGTGCGTAAGGTCTGTCTAAAATGACGTTTGTGTAAACCAGAAAAAGTTTGCGTTTTAGCCCCCTTTGCTATAGAGTACCCCCTCCACGGCATGTCCGCTAACTCCCACCTGGACGGTCCCAAGCGCACCATGAAAACGCTCCAAGAGCTTCGGCGCGATATCGACGCCATTGACGATGAGATTCTTGCTCTCCTAAACCGTCGATCCGAGCTGGCCATAGAGGTCGGCAAGGTCAAGGCGGTGGAAAACCGTGATTTCCATGCCCCGAGTCGGGAGCGTGAGATCTACGATCGGCTCAAAACCGCAAATCCGGGACCCTTCCCGAGCGATGCGATCCGGAACGTTTTCAAGGAAATCATATCAGCCTCCCTCTCTCTTGAGGCGCCGATGCAGGTTGCATTTCTCGGTCCCAAGGCGACGTTTACCCATCTTGCCTCCATGCAGCATTTCGGACTGTCGGCTGAGCTCGTACCCCAGAAGTCGATCCCGGCAGTATTCGAGGAGGTCGGCAAGGGGCGGGTCCTCTATGGCGTGGTGCCGGTGGAGAACTCCACGGAGGGGATGGTCTCCCACACCCTCGACATGTTCATGGAGAGCGACCTCAAGATCAATGCCGAGATCCTCCTGGAGGTTTCCCATGATCTCCTCTCCCGCACCGGCCGCCTGGAAGACGTGAAGAAGGTCTACTCCCATCCCCAGGCCATTGCCCAGTGCCGCAACTGGCTCGACGAGAACTTGCCGGGGGTGCCGGTGGTAGATGTGGCCTCCACGGCCCTGGCGGCCCAGATCGTTGGAGACGATTACACCGCAGCTGCCATTGCCAGCGAGTTCGCCGCATCACTCTACGAGCTGAAGGTGGTGCGGAAGCGGATCGAGGATCAGGTGAACAACTTCACCCGGTTCCTCGTCGTGGGGCGGAAGATGGCCGAGCGGTGCGGCGACGATAAAACTTCCCTCATGTTTTCGGTCAAGGACGAGCCGGGAATTCTCCACCGGATGCTGGAACCCTTTGCCAAACGGGGGGTTAACCTTTCCAAGATCGAGTCGCGTCCTCTCAAGAAGAAAGCGTGGGAGTACATTTTTTTCCTCGATCTGGTCGGACACATTTCCGAT
>CAJPFF010000169.1 GCA_905339345.1 Geobacteraceae bacterium
TGCGATACGACAGCGCATCGTGAAGTTCTAGACGACAGCGCATCGCGTAGTTTTTGAACCTTTACAACCGACAGCGCATCGCGGAGATTAGCGTCATTATCTCCGCCACTTTGTTGTATAGTTTCCTCCTGGTAACTGTCAGCCATCCAAGGAGGAAACCATGCAAGACGAACTATCTGATCGGAACCAGGCGATTCGCATGCGTTTGGCAGGTGACGCGGTGTCCACCATCTGTCAAACTTTGCGGCATTCGGAGACCTGGTTGCACAAGTGGTGGCAACGCTATTTGACCCAGGGCGTTGAGGGTCTCTATGAACTGACGCGTGCCAATGCCCATGTGGTCAATCGGACGCCGCCACATATTGAGCGGGCGGTGCTGAGTATTCGCCGCCGTTTGGCAGCCCATGCTACCGCGCAAACCCGTTATGCTTTGGTCGGTGCCGCCACGATTCATGCAGAACTCATGTCCTTGGGTTACTTCCCACTACCAACCCTACGAACCATCGACCGGATTCTGCAACGGGCGAGTCTGACCAGTCCGCACATTCGCTTGGCACGGCGCTTGCCTCAGAGCGCCTATCCTGGTCCGCAAGCCCATGACTCGAACGAAGTGCATCAGGTTGATCTCGTGGGTCCGCGCTATTTGACAGGTGACAAGACCAAGTACTACTTTGCCACTTGCAAGGACGCGTTTGACCAGTCTGTGTATGCGGAATTTCTCGTTGGGAACGCGATGGACCAGATTTTGCCTTTCCTTGTTCATGCTTGGCAACATCTTGGCTTGCCGCAACATGTGCAATTTGACAACGGACGCCAATTCTATGGTTCAGGGCGCTGGTCACGCTCACTAAATCGAGTGATTCGCTTGGCCTTGCGTTTAGGCGTACATCCCGTCTTCATCCCAGAGGCGCGCCCCCAACGGAACGGGGCAGTGGAAAACTTCAATGGATGGTTTCAACCCATGCTACTCCGTCGACCGTTTTCCAGCGCCGCTGCCCTGCGGTGCGAACTCCGCCGACTCTTGGTTGCAGTCAACGAACAACATGTGCATCAGGCATTGGGATTCAAGACACCCGTGCAATTCCGTCGCGGCAAACGGTTACGCAAGTTGCCTGCCAATTTCGCACTCCAACTCACCAAGCTTCCCGTAACGGCAGGCAAGATCACATTCATTCGTTGGGTATCGCCGCAAGGACGGGTCAACATCCTGGGTGAGTCAGTGAAAATTGGACGACGCTTGCGTTTCCAATACATCAAGGTCATTCTGGATACGCCCACGCAAACGTTGCGCGTCTATCGTGACGGACGGTTGATCAAACGACTCCCGTTCAAGCTACGCCTTTCGTAATACCAAATCTGCGCGATGCGCTGACGGTTACCAACTGCTCAAAACTTTGTGCAGATGCGTTGTCGTATCGCAG
>CAJPFF010000170.1 GCA_905339345.1 Geobacteraceae bacterium
AGGTTAAGGGAGTAACACCCGAAGCCGTAGCGAAAGCGAGTCTTAATAGGGCGTATAGTCGCTGGAATTAGGCCCGAAACCGTGTGAGCTACCCATGGGCAGGGTGAAGCGAGTCTAAACACTCGTGGAGGCCCGAACTCACTAACGTTGCAAAGTTAGGAGATGACCTGTGGGTAGAGGTGATATGCCAATCGAACACGGAGATAGCTGGTTCTCCCCGAAATAGCTTTAGGGCTAGCGTCGTGCGTTTAGTACTGGAGGTACAGCACTGAATGGGCTAAGGGGCTTACAGCTTACTGAACCCAATCAAACTCGGAATGCCAGTACTCCATAGCACGGCAGTCGGACTCCGGGAGATGAGTTTCGGGGTCGAAAGGGAAACAGCCCAGATCATCGGCTAAGGTCCTCAAATCTATGCTAAGTGGGAAACGAGGTGAGGTTACTTAAACAACCAGGAGGTTGGCTTAGAAGCAGCCACCCTTTAAAAAGTGCGTAACAGCTTACTGGTCTAGTGACTTTGCGCGGAAAACTTAACGGGGCTAAGCATAGTACCGAAGCCATGAGTCTCAACGCAAGTTGGGGCAGTAGGGGAGCGTTCTGTCAGCGGTGAAGGTCGATCGTAAGGGCGACTGGAGCGGACAGAAGTGAGAATGCAGGCATGAGTAGCGAACAAACACGTGAGAACCGTGTTCGCCGTAAATCTAAGGTTTCCGACGCCAGGTCATTCCGCGTCGGGTTAGTCGAGTCCTTAGCCGAGGCCGAGAGGCGTAGGTGATGGATATCCGGTCAACATTCCGGAACCGCTGTAAAGTGCGATGGGAGGACGCAACGAGATAGGCCAGCCCATTATTGGATTTGGGTTCGATCCATCTAGGCGTTGAGATTGGCAGGTAAATCCGCCAGTTGAGCTGAGGTGAGAGCGCGCCGCAAGGCATAAGTGGTTGAGTCTTGTTGCCAAGAAAAGTCTCTAAGCATAACTTTATAGCGCTCGTACCGCAAACCGACACTGGTAGATGGGTAGAGTATACCAAGGCGAACGGGAGAACCCTCGTTAAGGAATTAGGCAACATGACCCCGTAACTTCGGGAGAAGGGGTACCCTCCTTGGTGTTAAAGCTTCGGAGGGTCGCAGTGAAATGGCTCTGGTGACTGGTTAACAAAACCACAGGTCTCTGCTAAGCCGTAAGGCGATGTATAGGGGCTGACGCGTGCCCAGTGCCGGAAGGTTAAAGGGAGAGGTTAGCGCAAGCGAAGCTTTGAACTGAAGCCCCGGTGAACGGCGGCCGTAACTATAACGGTCCTAAGGTAGCGAAATTCCTTGTCGGGTAAGTTCCGACCCGCACGAACCGCGTAACAATTAGAGCACTGTCTCGACGAGGGACCCGGTGAAATTGAAATGGCTGTGAAGATGCGGCCTACCCGCAGCAGGACAAAAAGACCCCGTGGAGCTTTACTGCAGCTTGGCATTGTATTTGGATATAATCTGTGTAGGATAGGTGGGAGGCTATGAAGCTGGCGCGTCAGCGTCGGTGGAGCCAACGGTGAAATACCACCCTGATTATGTTTAGATCCTAACCCCATTCCGTAATCCGGATGGGGGACCGTGCCAGGTGGGCAGTTTGACTGGGGCGGTCGCCTCCCAAAAGGTAACGGAGGCGCCCAAAGGTTCCCTCAGGTGGAATGGAAACCCACCACAGAGTGTAAAGGCATAAGGGAGCTTGACTGTAAGGCCAACGCGCCGAACAGAGTCGAAAGACGGGCTTAGTGATCCCACAGTACCGAGTGGAAGGGCTGTGGCTTACCGGATAAAAGCTACCCCGGGGATAACAGGCTGGTGAGATCCAAGAGTTCACATCGACGATCTCGCTCGGCACCTCGATGTCGGCTCATCGCATCCTGGGGCTGGACAAGGTCCCAAGGGTCGGGCTGTTCGCCCGTTAAAGCGGTACGCGAGCTGGGTTCAGACCGTCGTGAGACAGGTCGGTCTCTATCCGCTGTGGGCGTAAGGGATTTGAAGGGAGCTGCTCCTAGTACGAGAGGACCGGAGTGGACAGACCTCTAGTGTGCCAGTTGTTCCGCCAGGAGCATCGCTGGGTAGCCATGTCTGGCAAAGATAACCGCTGAAAGCATCTAAGTGGGAAACTTGCCCTAAGATTAGATCCCTGTGACCCGTAAGGGTGTAAGACCCCAG
>CAJPFF010000171.1 GCA_905339345.1 Geobacteraceae bacterium
CCCCTCTGGCGGTGCAGGGGGAGACGCAGGGCAGATCAGGCAATGGCTCGTGACGGGGGACCGGACGAGCCTCGACAACCTTTACTTCAACCTGACTCTGGCGGTCATCAAGGGGGGTGCCCTCCTGCTCCTCGCTTGGCGGGTCGTGGAGCCGTGGCGGCTCCGCATCCTCCTGGCGGCCCCCTTCGCCCTGACCTTTCTCCTCTCGGTTCTCATGCTCCCCATGACCTACGGCGTCCTCAAACGGCCGGCACGGTTCCCCCTGGTGGTGGCCGATTCCGGGAGCACGATGCTCGCCGGAGTGCGCGGCGAGGTATACCTCCTTGACAAGACCGGCAACGAATTCGTCCTCTGGGACGCCGAAGCGCGACGGGTCATCTGGCTCCCCCTGGGCGAGGTGAAGGGGGCCGAGATCCGCCGGGCCCGCTTTCTCTTCGGCACCGAGAGCGTGAGGTGATGCCATGAACGTCCCAGCCCGATGGTTCTCCCTGTCCCTGCTCATCCTGTCCCTGACGGCGGGCTGCGTTTCACTCCCCACCGAGCCCGGCGGCGCCATCGGCACCCTCCGGGTTTCGGGCCCCAACGTCTGGCTCAACAACAAGGCGGGGAAGGACGGCGACACGGTCCGCATCGGCTCGTCCCTGGCCACGGGGCCGGGGTCCAGCGCCCTGGTGGAGTTCCGGGACGGGGGGTATCTCCAACTGGACGAGAAGACCGACCCGATCTTCGACTGGCTGGCCCAGAGCAAATGCATCCTCATCCGGATCTTCACGGGGCAGGCCTACCTCAAGCGGGAGCGGGCCTGCGTGGAGGGGCCGAACATCAGCCTCGTCCTCAACAGCGAGGCCAACATCCGGATCAGGGCAGGGACCAGGCTGGCCGAAGTGACCCTCCTGAAGGGAAACGCCGACATCACGGCACCGGCCCAGATGCGCCTTCTCCCCGGCCAGCAGATTACCGTCACGGGGAAGCGGATAACGCCGCTGCGCACCCTTTCTCCGGCAGAACTCGAAAAGACTGTCGCCTGGCGGGAGAAGTACCACTTCAAGCCGCTGCCGGACGAGGAACCCATAAGGAAACCTCTCTGGCCACCCGCCTATCGCCCGCCCGTGAAGCCGCCTCCGACACCGAGGCCTCCTCCCATCCGCCACGACTGACATACGGAGCCGCGGAGACCAGGAGCACCTCGCCGGAACCGATAAACCATTAACTCGTCCAAGCAGGTGCCACCCGATGAGCAGGATCTTCGTCAGCCACAGCAGCAAGGATCATGAAATCGCGAAGCTTTTCGGCGAATGGCTCCAGGGGCAGGGGCACACCTCCTACTTTCTAGACTTCGACCCAGACAAAGGTATTGCCCCCGGCAAGCGGTGGGAAGATGAGCTCTACGGTCACCTTCGTCTGTGCCGCGCAGTTATCGCACTCTTGTCACCGAATTGGCTCGAGTCGAAGTGGTGTTTCGCTGAGGTTACCCAGGCTCGAGCAGCGGGCAAACCGGTATTTCTCGCTCTCATAGCGCCGTGCCCCGCCGACGGGATCTTCAGCGACGTTCAGCACGTGGATTTGACGATGGATCCGGCCGAGGGTTTCAGGCGACTGGCGCGAGGTCTCAAAGAAGTCGGCATCGAACCGGGCGAAGCCTTTGAGTGGGATCCGTCCCGTCCTCCCTATCCCGGCCTGCTGGCATTTGAGGAAAATGACGCGGCGATCTTCTTCGGGCGCGATCGCGACATCCAGAAAGCCATCGAAGTGCTGGATGGCCTGCGGCGCAGGGGCGGACCGTCCTTTATCCTCTGCCTGGGTGCATCCGGTAGCGGAAAGTCGTCGCTTATGCGAGCCGGGCTGATTCCGCGTCTGCGCAAGTATCGGGAGACATGGTTGCCCATCGCCCCCTTCCGGCCGCAGGAAGACCCCCTGGAAGAGCTGGCGATCAAGCTGGCGCGAGCCTTTGAAGAGCTGGGCGAGCAGCGGGAGTGGAAGTCGATTTACGAGCAGTTGTTCGCCCCCTCCACCAGCCGCGACTGGGCCAGCACGCCAGACAGGCAGCCCCTTGCCGGGGAAGGACTGAAGGATCTCGTCAGGGACCTTCGCGTCCTCGCCGGACAGGAGGAGGCGACTGTGTTACTGGCTATCGACCAGGCCGAGGAGCTCTTCGGCTCCAGTGACGCACAAAAGACGCGAGCGTTCCTTCAGTGCCTGCGGGGCGCGCTGGAAGCAAGCGGACATCGCCTGATGACCATTGCCACGATGCGCTCCGATTCGCTTGGCAGCTTCCAGACACACCCCGATCTGCAAGAATTTACCTATGAACCGTTGGTCGTCGACCCGATCCCGCTTCGGGATCTGCCGCAGATCATCGAAGGGCCGGCACGCCTGGCCAACATTACGCTTGAACCCGGGTTGGTTGAAACGTTCGTCCAGGATGCCACGACAAGTGATGCCCTGCCACTTCTCGCCTTTACGTTGCGAGAGCTCTACGAGAGATACGGTCAGGACGGACGGCTGCAATTCAAGGAGTACGAGGAACTCGGCCGTTTGGAAGGGTCAGTGCGCCGTGCGGCTGATGCCGTGATCGAGAGGATGTCGCCGAGCCCGGAAGAGCTTGCAGCGCTTCGCGTAGCGTTCGTCCCCGCCATGGTCAGCGTGAACGAAGAAGGTGGCTTCATACGCCGCCGTGCCTCCTGGCTCGACTTACCCGCCCGCGCCCACAAGCTGTTGCAGCAGTTCATTGAAGCCCGGCTTCTCGTATCGCAGACCGAACGTGGCGAGCGGGTAGTCGAGGTCGCTCACGAAGCGCTGCTCCGCTCCTGGCCCCGCCTGAATGGCTGGTTGCGAGAAGACTGGAGCAATCTCCGGATTTTGGACGATCTTCGACACGCCTCCGAAGAATGGCAGACGCACAACCGGGAAGAAAGCTGGCTGGTGCACCACGGAGAACGGCTCGCGGCCGTCGAAGAGATGCTGCGACTGCCGCGTTTCGGGGAACGGGTGGGGCAGATCGCCAAGGACTACCTTGATGCGTGTGTCGGAAAGCGCCGGGAAGAGCAGGAGCACGCCGAGCGAGAGGCCCTCGCGGAACGCAAACGCCTGGAGGCTGAAGCGAAGGCTACGCGGACACGGATCACCGCCCTGGCTCTTATCGCGGTGATCTCAGTCGGCGCCGCGGTGTATGGCTGGCATAAAGCCAGAGTCGCCCGAGAGCAGCGCAACAACGCCGTTATCAGTCAATCCAAGGCACTCAGCGCCGTATCGCGTCAGCAGACCGACAACGGGCTCGCCACGCTCGGAATGCTGTTGGCCCTTGAAGCGCTTCCCAAAAAGGATGGCAATGACCGGGCCTTTGTGCCGGCCGCTGAGGCATCTCTGCTGTATGCGCTATTAGCGCAGCGCGAGAGACACATTTTGCGTGGCCACTCTGACGGGGTCAACAAGGTACAGTTTTCGCCAAAAGGCTCCCTTGTGGCGACGGCCTCGCGGGACCGCACGGTACGTGTCTGGAACGTTGAGACGGGCAAGGCCGCCATAACGCTGAAAGGCCACGACGGGCAGGTCTACGGAGTGGATTTCTCCCACGACGGCAGGCGTTTGGTGACCGCTTCATCCGACAAGACAGCCCGCCTCTGGAACGCGGAAACCGGGCAGTCGATCCTCACGCTGCAAGGGCACAGGGATCAGGTCAATTGGGCGGAGTTCTCCCGGGACGACCGGTTGGTGGCGACCGCCTCATCCGACAAAACGGCCCGCCTCTGGAACGCCACGACGGGGGAGTCGATCGTCATTCTGGAAGGGCACCAGGGAGACGTTTACCAGGCGTCGTTCTCCCCGGACGGCACGCGCATAGTAACCGCGTCGGCCGATCGAACGGCACGGCTTTGGAACGTCATGACCGGGAAGGAGCTCGCCACGCTCAAAGGCCACGGCCATGAAGTCTACCGGGCCGCTTTTTCGCCCGACGGTCGCCGGATCGTGACGGCCTCCTGGGATCAAACCGCCAAACTCTGGGACTGGTTCACCGGAAAGATCATCGCAACACTGACTGGCCACCAGGGAGGCATCGGTCACGCGGTGTTCTCTCCGGACGGCAAATTTGCCGTCACCACATCGGCCGACAGCACGGCACGGTTGTGGGACGGCATCACCGGTAGTGCCATTGCGGTGCTGAAGGGCCACCAGGGCCAGGTATATGACGCGCAGTTCTCACCTGACGGCCGCTGGCTGGTGACCGCAGCGGACGACGGGACGGCACGGCTCTGGGATCTGGCCTCTCGCGAGACGGCCGTTCTCTTTCGCGGTCACATCGGCCGGGTGTGGTCCGCGCTTTTCTCGCCTGATGGGCGGCACGTGGCCACCGCTTCGGAGGATAACAGCGCCAGGATTTGGGACGTCTCACCCTACATCATTGCACGGCATGAAGGTCGCGTTTACAGGGCGATCTTTTCGCCCGACGGTCGCCGTCTGGTCACCATTTCGGACGATAAGACGGCGCGCATGTGGGACGCCACTACCGGCGGCACGATCGCCGTGCTGACAGGTCACGAGGGGGCGGTCGGATACGCGGCCTTCTCTCCGGATGGCAAACGCCTCGTGACCACATCGACCGATACAACCGCACGACTCTGGGACACTGCCACAGCCCGCCTTCTCCATACCTTCAAGGGGCATACGGGCTTCATCAACCATGCGCATTTCTCGCCCAACGGGCAGCAGGTGGTTACCAGCGCAGCGGACGGGACCGCGCGCGTGTGGGACGTTGTCTCCGGCGAGCCCGTCACCGTTCTTCGCAGTCATCAGGGCGATGTCAACTTTGCCGCGTTCTCCCATGACGGACACCGTATTGCCACCGCCTCGAAGGACGGCACGGCGCGACTTTGGAAGGCTGCCTCCGGAGAGTTGATCGCCTCCCTGGCAGGGCATCGTGGCCCTGTTGTCTCCGTTCAGTTCTCGTCCGATGACTCGCGGCTGATTACTGCATCGTGGGACCGCACGGCACGCCTGTGGGAGGGGACCAGTGGAAAGTCGCTCGCAATTCTTGAAGGGCACACGGACGCGGTCTTGTCCGTAGCATTTTCACCGGACAACCGGTTCGTCGTCTCTGCGTCGTCGGATAATACGGCACGGATATGGGACGCCACTGGCGGCAAGCCGTTGCGTGTATTGCAAGGCCATGAGGGTGAAGTCCATGACGCTTCATTCTCCTCGGATGGGCGCCTTATCCTGACGGCGTCCGGAGACGGCACCGCCCGGATCTGGCACACGGCCAGCGGTCTCTCCGTCGCCACGCTCAGAGGTCATCGCGATCAGGTTGTCAGCGCCGCATTCGCCCCTGGCGGGCGAAGCGTAGCCACAGCCTCCTGGGACAAGACAGCAAGAGTATGGGAGCTTTCGGTTGGAACCGGAGATGATTGGATTACCTATGCAAGAGATCACGTTCCCCGTGAACTCTCGGATGACGAGCGGCGGCTTTACTTGGAGGAATGAATTGCATAACCTGCCGCCCAGCACGTCGCACTTGTGGAACTCCTGGGTCCGAAGGGGATGCTTTCTCACGACCATTGCGTTCGTGACGCTCTTGGGAGCCTGCATGACCCCCGCCGAGAAATTCGACCAGACCGCCGCTTCGCTAGGGTTGCAGAGGGAAGAGGTTTTGGGGAAGGGGTTCCAGCATATCCTTTATTGGCGCAAGGGAGGGTCACATCAGGCGCTTCACGTGTACCTTGATGGCGACGGAACGCCCATGGTCGCCGGAAGACCGGCCGACGATCCCACGCCTCGAAATCCTTTGATGCTGCGTCTTCTCTCCCTCGACCCCGGACCCGCGGTCTACGTCGGTCGTCCCTGTTACCACGGGTTGGCTGCAACCGCAGGTTGCTCCAGCGACATGTGGTGCACCGCCCGCTATTCCGAACGCGTTGTGTCCAGCCTGGCCGCAGCCATCCGGGGAATCATGACTGCGCGGGGTCATGATCGCATTTCCTTCTTCAGCCACAGCGGCGGTGGCACGTTGGCAATGCTGCTCGCCGAGCGATTTCCCGAGACGAGGACAATTGTCACGATCGCCGCCAATCTCGATATTGACGCGTGGGCGGTCCATCATGGGATCCCGCGATTACAAGCCTCGCTCAATCCGGCACTGCGTCCGCCGATACAGGACAGCGTTGTGCAGCTCCATTACGTTGGAAGCCGCGATGAAATTGTCCCTCCAACCCTCATTGCACCTTCTGTAAAGGGGGCGAATGCCGAGTTCATCCTTGTCGGCGGCTACGACCACCTGTGCTGCTGGACCGAACTGTGGCCGGCAATCCTCTCAAAGGTCGTCTCAGCCGAATGACGATCATCGACCAATTCCTCCTGACTAAGAACTTAAGTTCTAAAACGACATGCGGAGGCCGACCGTTGCGGTGTGGCTATCGTAATAACTGTGCCCAACCAAAGTGCGGTAGTTTGCAAACACCTGAAGATCATTGGGAAGGACCGCCACCACCCCGGCGTTGATCTCCAACCAGTCGCGATCCGGGCTCGCGGTCTTGTAGGTAAACTGCTTGGCTCGCGTGTCGCCCACGAAGCTGACGTCGACAGTGCGCTGATTGTTCTCGAACTCGTGCATCCAGTCAACGCTCGCCTGCGGCACGAGGACCCCGAAACCGGTCTGGAAGCCGACCTGGGCCTGCACGCCGACGGTAGACTGAAATGAGTCTCTCTCGTCATCGTAGTAGGTGAGCTCAAGACCGGAAGCACCCGTTTCACTATAGGTGTCAAAATCGATATGAGCCCAGTCCAGGCCTGCGTGCGGACTGATAGTGACGTTGCCGACAGGGAAGTCATAGCCCGCGAGGGCACCGACCCGCACCTCGTCGGCATCGTAATCGGCATTCTCGCTCCCGCTGAAGTTATATACCCTCGTTCCGTCCGCAGCGAATTGAGTGAACGTCGCTATGCGGTCGCGGTCGTACTGTTTACGGGCATAACCGGCCGTAACCTGCACGAAGGTCTGCTTAAAGGGGAGGAATGAGCCGAAGGCGAGGAAGTCATAGGAATCATTCTCGAATCTTCCTCCCCCCGTGAAGTCCCCATCATGTTGGGAATAGCCGAACGCAAGGCCCGCCGCGGCCCGATCGGTAAACTGGTAATCCGCGCCTGCCGTCACCCGCCAGATGTCGGAATCGTAGCCGTCTTCGAAGGTTGTGACATCCCGGTCGAGGCTCTCATACTCGCCCGAAAGGAACAGGCTGAGTCCGCTTTCGAATCTGGCGACGGCATCCCCGCTTGAGGCTTGGACTTTTGGTGGACTCGTTTTTTCACCACGCATCTCTCGCAATCGCTGCTGCACGATTTTCGGGAGGGTCGCCGGCGATGCGGCGCCGCCACCGGTCGAGTTCGAAGGACCATTTGCGGGCAATTCCTCGCAAATCCCCCGCAACGGCCCGAAAAGGACGCTGCTGGGATCTCCGCCCAGGAGTTCCACGCAGAATCTTGTGTTGTCAGGCTTAAGCTGATTCGTGACCGCTTCGTCAAGTGTTTGGGAATAGCCGGCGACGGGGGGTAAGACAGCAACTCCCAGCAGTCCCCCGATCAGGGCTTTCACTACTAGAGTGGCTTCCAGGGAACGGCACCCGCGCGCAATACCATGGTTTTGAGAGTTGTTTCTGTTCACTGTGCTCCCTCCTTTCGATCCAGCAAACTAAAGCCCAAATCAAGGCAATTCAACTGCCTACGCAATGGTTGGAAGTGTAGCCCGGAAAACACCTCCGTCAAGAAGTGAGCACTAGATAATTACTCCTCAAGAGCCCCAAATCTGGTCCAACTGATTGAGTCCATTGACAACGGCACATCCGGTGATACGTTTCTTACACATTAAAAGCACGTCTCAACCCCAAATCGGTCCCTTAACACCAGCAAGAAACGGACTTCTGACTGGCCCTGACGGAGCATTTACCCACCGTCAGGGAGGGAGTTGCCATGGACGGACCCGCCAAAATTCCCACAGCATCACTGGTGGACAACCTGGTCTACAACCTTGTCCACGTGATTCCCTCCTACCTGCGGGGCCTCTTCACGCCCAACAGGTTCTGGTTCACCTTCTGGACCGCGATCCACCCCGACCCCGCCTCGGTGAAGTTCATCACCCGCCTCCGGAAAAAGTACCGGAGCAACTACTGCTACCTCCGCATGCTCACCACGAAATCGCTCGTGGTCCTGGACCCTGACGGCATCAGGCATGTCCTGGACAACTCCCCCGACATCTACGCCGATGCCAAGCTCAAGCGGGACGGCATGGCCCACTTCCAGCCCGATTCGGTCACCATATCCCGGGGCGACCAGTGGCGGGAGAGGAGGCGGTTCAACGAGTCGGTGCTCGAAACCGGCCATGACCTGCATCGATACGGCAAGGACTTCCTGGATGTAATCCGCGACGAAACCGCGACTATGCTGAAAGGGTCAGGGGGCCACCTGGTCTGGGAAGATTTCGCCGTCCTGTTCGAGAGGATCACCATGCAGGTCATCTTTGGCGCCGGGGTCAGGGACACCTCCATGACGGAGACCCTGCGGCAGATGATGCTCGAAAGCAACCGGGGCTTTGCTCTCAGCAAATCGAAACACTTCGACGACTTCTACGCCGCCATGGGCCGCCACCGTCAGGAAGCCCGGGGCGAGAGCCTTGCAGCCCTCTGCAACAGCGTTCCCTCCACTGCGGTGACAAAGGTCGACAATCAGATAACCCACTGGATGTTCGCCATGGGTGAGACGCTGGCGATCAACACGGTCCGTGCCCTGGCGCTCATAGCCGCCCACCCTGCCGCGGACGAGCGGGTACGGGACGAGATGGGGAGAGAGGACCTTTCGTCTCCGGAAGGAATCGACCGCCTGAAGTATCTCGAAGGATGCGTTCAGGAGGCCATGCGCCTCTGGCCCACGACCCCCATTCTCGTTCGGGAGACGGTGAAGGAAGACGTACTCGGCGGCGCGACCATCCCTGCCGGAACGCAGGTGATCATCATCAACAGCTTCAGCCACCGGGACAGGGAGACGCTCCCCTTTGCCGACACCTTCTCCCCGGACGTGTGGCTGAGCGACAGCGTTGACTATCGTTTCAACCATCTCAGCAACGGACCTCAGGGGTGCGCGGGGAAGGAACTTGCGCTGTTCATTGCCAAAGCGGCCATTGCCACCCTGTTCACGGGGCAGCGCTACACCGTGGAGCGCCCCCCCCTGGATCCATCCAGGCCGCTCCCCTACCTGTACAACCACTACCAACTGCGTCTCAAGCGGAGGGACGCGTGAGACACGCCAGAGGGGCTCTGCCACTAGGAGGGACGGAACCATGAATCCAACGATAGCCAGATGGATCGACATGCCGAGGGAGCAGCTCGACGAAATCTACAAGGGGGCGAAAGCAGGCACCGTCCCCACGGGAGACACGCTCGGCACGGCCATCGTCGCCGGATCGAAGCTCGTGAGGCTCTACGCCGAGATCGCGCGGCTCCTCTTCTGG
>CAJPFF010000172.1 GCA_905339345.1 Geobacteraceae bacterium
TTGGGTTCCAGCGCCATGCCGCACTTGGGGCAATCGCCGGGATGATCCTGCTCGATCTCCGGGTGCATCGGGCAGGTGTAGACGGCATTGCCCTGTGGTTTCTCTTCGGGCTTCGCAGTGGCGGGCGTTGACAAAAACTTCTGTCGGCAGTGGTCACTGCAAAAGTAGAATTTCTCGCCGTCACGCTCGGCACTCAGAGCTGATGCTTCCTCCACCGTCATGCCGCAGATGGGGTCGATGGCCATATTTGATCCTTTTTGTTGGTGAAGCGGTATTGTGGGCATCCCCCGATTTTTAGTCCATGTCCTTCATGATCTGACATTGCGATATGTATCCTTGCGTTGAGGTTGTAGTCACCGGGTGGTGAATCGTTCCAACAGCACGAGAAGGGCGGTGAGTGCCGTTGCAAAGCCGACCACAAAAACGCCACGTGGCACGTGCAGCAGATCGGGAAGCAGCACTTTGCCGAGGTCGCCCCAGTTCTCGATCGTTCGTTTTGTCCATCCCGAAAGTTCGGCAAACATCCAGGAACCGGCGATCAGTCCGGCCATGCCGAAAAGCGCGTCCCAGCTTCCCTGACCCAGCGCGGCGGCGGCAGTGCCGGGACAATAGCCCATCAGCGCAAAGCCCGCGCCGAAAAGGAGCCCTCCGATGATGTTGGAGCCGATTCGCGTTGGCTTAATGTGCAGGTTCACTTTGGCGAAGTGGTGCAACGTGAATACGCCTATCATGCCGACAACAATTGCGGTCAGCATGATTTTCACGACGGTGAAGTCCTGGAGGAGCAGTTGGCCGATGAGAACATGGAATTTCCCCACGCCGCCTTTCTGCAGGAGGAAGCCAAACGCCAAACCAAACATCGTGCCGGCGATCAGTTCGGGAGCCGCGTTAACCTGCCGCGCGGATTTTTTCCCCCATTTTTTTACGGCTTTGCCTGGATCAATCATCGTTTCCTCACCATTTGAAGAGGAGCATGGCCACAGCGATGCCGCCGATGAAGAAACAAATTACGGCGATCCAGGAGGCCAGGTTGAGCTGAAGCGTTCCGCTGATGCCGTGACCACTTGTGCAACCTCCGGCAAGGCGAGCGCCAAAAGCCATGATCAGGCCGCCTGCAAATGCGACTGCCGCACGCAGCGTTATGCTGTCGCCGAAGCGTTCAGTCCACAGGGGCGAGAGCCATTCGTTGGTGAACTCGCCACCGGTGACGGCGGCAAGAGCGCCCCCGACGATGATGGAGATCACGAAGACAGCTTGCCATCCCACGCGTGGCGGGTTGTCTTTGAAGTAAACGAGTGATGCGGTGTGGCGAGGCGCGATGAGCTTGCCGAGAAAACCCGCGAGATGTGCGTAGAACGATGAGGCTCCAATGGGTTTATCGGAGAAGTAAAATGTCAGCCAGGAAAGCACTCCAATGCCTGCACCTGCCAGATAAGGCGACCAGGCTGGTCCCGCATAATCGCGCGCGTCCACAAGTGTCCCCGCTTCGGCTGCAGCGCATATGAGCAGGAGAGCAAGGGTGCCACTGAGATAAGAAACACACTTCGGAATCACTCGGCCAGGAGAACGCGTATTCGTGGGCCAGTTCATTTCATCCCCTTCTGCTCGATCTCTTTTTCAACCGGGAATCCGGCGTTCTTCCATGCTTGCCAGCTTCCGGGGACGTTGCAGACGCAGCCGAACCCTTCCTGTTTCAAAATGCTCGTCGCAATGCTCGCGCGATAGCCGCTGTCGCAATACACGGCCGTTGGCTTGGTTTTGTCCAGTGTCCCGAGGTGTTGGCGCAATTCGCCCAGGAAAATATGGCGGGCATTGGGGATGTGGCCGCTGTGCCATTCATCCGGTGCGCGGACGTCGAGAAGCTGCAGTTTTTCCCCCGCGCGTTTGATCTCATGCACCGTCATTTGCCCCACATCTTCCAGCGGCAGGCCGGCGTTATCCCACGCCTTCATCCCCCCGACGAGGTAGCCGGCGAACTTCGTGTAACCGGTGCGGAGAAAGAGACGGACGATTTCTTTGAGCGTATCGTCGGACTCCAGGACCAGAAGGATGGGCTTGGAGGGCTCAAGCAGCCAGCCAGCCCAGATCGAGAGCTGGGGTGTGCCGCCGATGTTGAGCGCGCCTTTGATATGGCCTCCGCCAAAGGCCAGCATCATGCGGGTATCGATGAGGACATTGCCATCGTCGCCCATTGCTTCTTGGAAAAATTTGGGGGGAAGCCCACGCACTGTCGGCAGGTTGCCAAGTACCACGGGGCCTTTGGTGTTCAGCTTCTTCATCCACGGATAATACGTGGGTGTAGGCGGCGCGGTGGAAAGAGCGTAATCGGTGAAGCTTTTCACATCTTTAAAGTGGAGGAAAGCATTGAAGCGCCGCTCATAACCAATCGTGCTGCTGAGCCGGTCGCCGATGTCCGCGCCGCACGGCGAGCCGTGGCCGTGCGCCGGATAGATAATCACGCCATCGCTGAGCTTCAGGTAAAAATCGCGCAGCGTGTGGAACTGTTGTTCGGCCAGTTTTTTCTCCTCGCCACTGCCGAGGAGGTCGGGCCGCCCGGCGGAATTGACGAAAAGCGAGTCCCCGGTAAGCACGCCCCAAGGTGCGTCCGGGTGATCCTCCTCCGCGAGAAGATACGCAAGGTGCTCCGGCGTGTGGCCGGGCGTGTGCCGAGCTGTAATGAGAACGGATCCGAACAGGAAGTTGTCTCCGTCTGCGATCTCCTCGTGGTCGAAACCGTATCGTGCGCCTCCTTCGTGACTGAGGAATATTTTCGCTGAATCGACACGTGCACAAAGCTCGCGCGCGCCACTGAGGAAATCAACATGGTTGTGTGTTTCAAAAATGTGCGTGATCGACACCTGCTTCTCGCGGGCAAGTTGCAGGTAGCAGTCAACGTCCGGACGTGGATCGAAGACTGCGGCTACTCCCTCGGAATCATCGCCGACCAGATAGGAAAGCTCGGCGATCCCTTCGGTTTGAATGCATTCAAAAATGAGAGCCATAAGGATTCCTCCTTTCTCTGACGGGGTTTCCCCCTGCCGGCTATTGCATTGCCATACGCGTCGACCACCACCGCCCGACGGCCTTTCGCGGGACGCTTTCTGCTCTTTCTTGAGATCAGGCGCCAACCCCGCGGATATCTTTCACCAAGCTTTTCATCGCGACTCTTCACTCTTCGCCCGCCCCACGGTTGGCGTTCATGGGCCAGACAATCAGCCAGATACCGCCTCCTTCATGATTTTTACAATCGTGTCCTCCACTTCCTGCGCCACCTCTGCAAGTTGCGGCGCGTTGAACATCGCCAGGAGAGTGGTCGGCTTCAGGGTAGCGAGAATGGTTTTACCCCCCTCCTCGTAAATGGAGATCCGGCACGGCAGTGCGGTGGAGATGCCCATGTTCTGGTCGAGCACCGTCTTTGCCTGGTGCGGCTGGCACACCTCGATGATCAGGCATTCACGGGCGAACTCCACCCCCTTCTTCGCCATGGTCTCTTTGAGGTTGTGTACCTGCATGACGCCAAAATTATTGGCCAGAACGGCAGCCTGCAAGGCAGCCGCAGCCTCACTCACGGTTTTTCCGGTAGATAGTTTGATCAGCATAGGTGTCGCCTGCTCTTTTCCGCTTGGTTCATCGACCCAGTATCCCTGGCGATTGTAATGGATATGGAGACTGGTCTCATAATCCCGAGTCAGCAGAGCCTCCTCCGTGTATTCCGGTGACTGCTTGATGGCCTCGCGGGGAAGATTGACGAAGACTTTCGACTCGATCCAACTCACGCGCTCGATCCATCTGGGCGAAATCAGGGCCTTTTTCCCCGGCCACCAGTTCCGCGTATCGATAATGAGATAGCGAATCGCCCACGTCTCGTCATCGATGATAAAATCCTCCACATGGCCAATATCGCCGTCCGCGGCCTGGATGTGATGGCCTGTCACATCCTGACTGCTGCGCAGATAGGGATCCCAGGTTTTCTCGCTTCGGCCGGTTTCTCTCCATTTTTCAGGGTCATGCACAATGAAGGGATAGGCACCCCACATGTTGGGGCCGCCCCAATACATCGGCCATCCATAAAACCCGTAGTAGGCATCCTCGAATTGTCGCGAGACGGGCTTGTCACTGTCCAAGGGGGGACTATCCTCAATCTGCTTCTTGGTCAGATTGATTTCGATGGTTTGCTTGTCCTTGTTCACGGCGACCATCGCATAGGGGGAGATCAACACCTGCCTCCCCGTAAGCCAGTTTCCCGTGTCGGCGACCAGATAGCGAATCGTCCAGTGCTGGTCATCGAAATAGAATTCTTTGACCTTCCCTATTGCGCCGTCGAGGCTGTCCAGGGTGTAACCCTTCAGTGTTTTGGCTGTGCATAGCATAATGGTCTCCTTTGATCCTTTGCGGTTCGTGCTGGTTCACTTTTGGCGACGATC
>CAJPFF010000173.1 GCA_905339345.1 Geobacteraceae bacterium
CATCACGAACTCGACGTTCTCGAGTGCCGACAGCACCGGGATCAGGTTGAACTCCTGGAACACGAAGCCGATCTTGCGCAGCCGCACTTCGGACAGCTCGGCCTTGCTCATGCGGCCGATCTCGGTACCGCCCACCCAGACGCGTCCCGCGGTAGGCGAGTCGAGCCCGCCGATCATGTTGAGCAGCGTCGTCTTGCCGGAGCCGGAGGGGCCTACCAGCACGGCGAAGTCGCCACGGCGAATCTGTAGGTCGATGCCGTCCAAGGCCTTCACCGCCACGCCATCTTGCTGGTAGAGGCGCGTGACGCCTTCGAGGCGGACGATGACGTCGGCCGCTGCCGGCGACGCGGCCTGCGGCGCCGTACTGCGAAGCGCTGCGTCGAGCATCATGGCTTTTGCAGGTGGCGCTGCGTGAAGACCGCTTCGTCGATCGGCTGGTCGAACGCGGCGTCTTTCATCACCACGGTCGTCGAATTGCCGGGTTTGGCCTGTGGGCGCATCTCCCAGCGCGTGGGAAGCGTTCGTCCGCCGACGCGGCGCACGTCGGAGAATGCCAGCACGCGTACCAGCTCGCCGCGCTCGCTGTAGAACTCCTGCTTCAGCGGAATGTCGTCGCTCCGGCGCACCCAGTAGATGATGCGGCCCCACACGACGGCAGCGTTGGGCTTCGGCGTCGCTTCGACCTGGTAGCTCGGCTGGCCGTCGAGCGGCTTGATGGCGAGCACCTTGTGCGTGTAGTCGTCGAGGATGCTGCTCTGCTTGACGAGGTCGTCGTTGGTGAAGTCAGATCCCATCCACGGCTGCAGCATCATCGAGGGCGGAATCTTGACGATGCGCTCGACGTTGGGCAGGTAGTTCCACATCTCGCTGCCGATGCGCAGCGAGCCGATGCCGGCTTCCTTGGCGGGCGACAGAATTCGGATGAACGAACGCTTGGGCCGATCCATCCAGACGCGCAGGGCGAGGCTTCGCTGCCAGCGCGGTGTGCTGATGGTCATCTCGTAGTCGCCCTGTACGGTGCTGCCCCAAAGCAGGCGCTCCACGCGGTCGAGGATCTCGCGTCCGTTCGGTTCCTCGGCGCGCGATCCAAACGAAGCCAGCAGCAGACACGAGGCGAGGGCGATGAGCGCTGTCCGTTTCATGAGGAACTCCTGGTCATGCTGCAAGACTAGGCGGGGTGACACGTCGTGCGTTGATGCACCTCAAGCAGGCGGGTACTGGCACTTCAGCGCGGATAGAGCGCTTCGAAGGCCGCTTCTGCGCCGTGGTCTCGCATGCTTCGCCACGACTCGATCGACTGCGCAGCCACGCGGCTCACGCTGCGTTCAGCCGCATACCATGGGTTGCCGTCGCGCTGCGGGTCGGCGGCACCGGCCGCCTCCAGCGCCGAGGACAGCCACGGCAACCATGCGAGCGCTGGCACCACCTGCGGCGACCACATCAAACGGCTCGTGCGCATTGGGTGCAGCTGCTCCATAAGACGAGCGCCGGCAGGTGCTGCCATAGCCTGGACCCACGGGGAGACCCACCGGCTGTATAGCGTGTCGAGCTGCTCGGACAAGGTTCGAACCCGTTCGAAGCCTGCCGGGTTGGGTTCGTAGACTACTTCTTCCAGCCTGCGAGGCTCGAAGCGGGCCTTTGCGGCCCCGCCCAAATCGCCGTCGTCGAGCATCATCTCGTACAGGCCAGGCGGCAAGGCGCCGATGGCTTTCGCGTGGCGAAGCACGGCGAGGTGTTCTCGGCGTGCCACGCTCGCCGACACGAAGATGCCCAGGTGCCCCACGCTCGCGTGGGTCAGATAGACGATGCGCTGGCCGGCCGCAATCAGGTCATTGGTGGCCGGGTAGACACTGCGCAGCCACGCCAGCGCCTGGTGCGGCGGCGTGATGTTGTCGCCATGTGAGCTGAAGATCACCAGCGGCGAACGGATGCGTTTCAGGTCCGCGTGGCAGTGGTCATCCACCATTACTTCGCCGGTCTGCAGTCGGTTGCCGATGAACAGGTCGCGCACGATCGACAAGATCTCCTCGCGGCCGAGAAAGTAGAAGCCGCCCCACCAGCGTTCGAACTCGAGGAAACGATCGCGTTCGGACTCGGGGTGCGCAAACAGTGCGTCGTACTTGCCGAACACGCCTTCCGGGCGCAGCGACTCGAAGTTCTGCACGAGCCAAGCCCCGTCGAACCGGCCGCCCCCAAGATCGGCCAGCAAATGGACAAGCCAGGCGCCCCCGGTGAAACCGCCGGCGAGCCGCATCGGGTTGACCTGCGACTCGCCGGCCCAATATGACAGGGGCGACCCGTTGAGCACCGCCAAGCCCGCCTGCCGTTCGCAGTGCGACAACGCCATCGTGACCGCCCAGCCGCCCTGGCAGTTGCCATAGACGATGGGGGGCGCACCCCGGTGGCGCTGGGCGACGATGTCGATGAATCGTGCCAACGAGGCGATCACCGCGCCGAGGGTCTGCCCCTCGACCGGTTCGGGATCGAAGACGACAAAGTAGACCGGGTGGCCTTCGAGCAGCGCCATGCCGACTTCGGAATCGCGCTTGAAGCCGCCGATTCCGGGGCCGTGACCGGCACGCGGATCGACAACGATCACCGGCGCGGCACCGTGCCGAATATGCTGCTCCCAATGGTCGGTGCCGCAGCGGGTGATGCGCAAGAGCCGATAGTTGCTCGGCGGGTGGAACTCGTGCGCGTCGGCGACTTGCTCGGCATCGAAGTGCAGTAGTGGCGGCATGCCGGCCGCCTCGTGTGCCTGCATGTCGAAGGCGCGCTGGCGCAGCGTGTCCATGGTCGCGACACTTCGCCAAGCGACATCGGCCCAGTAGCGGGTCCATGCGTCGTAGCCCGCTGACGCGCCGGTCTGTTTGTCTTTCATCGAGACTCCTGATTTCAAGAACGTCCAATCCAGCGGATGCACGTTAGAGGCTGACCCTTCGACACTTCAGGACTGGATTCGGTTCGCGTATCGAGCCCCCGCTGCAGCACTTCGAGCGCGGCGCTTAATCGAGCGCAAGGTGTCGTCGCGCACGCTTCCTAAGCTGCAGAGTGCAACAGGGAGCAATCGATGTTCAGCCACGACGTCACCGAGTTCGGCTCCCACAACGAGCAGGAAGCGGCGCGCCACAGGACGGTGCTGCACGGAACCCGCTGCGGCTGCTCGCTGCTCGCGGCCGCGCTGGGCCTGCGACCGGACGCCATATCGTTCTACTACTGCCGCAACGTGCTGCAGCGTCGATGGACGATGACCTGCATGCATGGGGTAGTCGAGTCCATCGACGAGCCGATGGACTTGACCGGGAAGTGGAAGGACGAGGCAGAGATGAATCCGGTGCTGGCGATTCTTCTCAAGAACGCCTGAGCGTGCGCGGCAGCTCCGCCGCCGTGCGGCGGACCTACCGCGTCACTTCGCTGGTGTCTGCGTCGCTTCCCCGTGCTGCATCGTGCCGTCCTTGTGTGCGGCTTCGGCAGCGGCCTTCACTTCCTTGCGGGTCGCCGTGGACTTGCCGGCGTCCTGCGGCTTCTGCGTCTTCGATGCACTGCCGTGCTCCATCGCGCCGGCCTTGTGTGCAGCAATCGCTTCGGCCTTGACTTGCGCGCGGGTCTTCTTGGACTTGGCGGGCTTCGCCTCGGTCGACGCTTCCCCGTGTTCCATCGCGCCGGCCTTGTGGGCCGCGGTGCCTTCGGCCTTGACTTCCTCCCGCGACAGCGGCTTGGTCGTGCCCTGGGCGAGCGCGACGGGAACCGCGCA
>CAJPFF010000174.1 GCA_905339345.1 Geobacteraceae bacterium
GCTCCAGCACCCGGCGCCAGGCAACGATGCTGTGGGCAAGCCACTTGTCCTGGCTCTCACCGTAGCGCCACTTGTCGTACCCCGGATGGAAGACGATGACGTCGGGCCTGAGGATATCGGCCGCATCCAGCACCTGTCCGAAGCGGTGCATGGTCGCCTCCCGGATGAGGCGTTCCACCGACCCGGGGTTCAGGTCCAGGAACGGCGCATGGAAGGTGCAGCGGAGCCCCGCCTCCCCCAGCTGCCCGGCGATGGCGCCGAGCTCCTCGGGAACGATGGTGTCGAGGATGTCACCGGAAAAAAATATCTCCGGGTTGATCCGGCGGGAGGTTATGGTCGGCAGGTTCGCCACCAGCATCGGGTACGGCACGTGGGCATAGACGTTGTTACGCATGGTCGGGGTGCTCTTTTCGGTGTTTTTTGATGATCGTATCGGCGCAGGAGTCGCAGGCGACCAGTTGCTCCAGTTTCGCGATTGCCACCGGCTCGCCGAGAACGATGAGGGTATCGAGTGTCTCGATTTTCGTATGGGGATTGGGATTGAAAACCATCTTCCCCGAGGCCTTCTTGATGCCGACAATGATGACGCCGGTCTCCTTGCGGAAGCCTGCAGTGACCAGGTTCTCGCCGACAAAGGCCGACTTTTCGGGAATCAGGATCTCCTCCATCTGGAGATCCAGGTGCTCCCGACCTGTGGCGATCTCGATGAAATCCACCACGTTGGGGCGAAGGATCGCCTGGGCCATTCGGCTCCCTCCGATGAGATATGGCGAAACCACCTTGTTGGCCCCGGCCCGCTTCAGCTTGATCTCCGACCCCTCCTCGCCGGAGCGGGCCAGGATGTAGAGGTCGGGGTTGAGCCCCCGGGCCGTGAGGGTAATGTAGACGTTCTCCGTATCGGAGGTGACCACCGAGATGAGTCCCTTGGCCCGCTTTATGCCGGCCCGCAAGAGCGTCTCGTCCTCGGTGGCGTCGCCCCGGATGTGCAGGTACTCCTCGTGGTGCAGTTTCTCATGGACCTCGGGATGCTTCTCGATCACCAGAAACGGAATCGGTTTGGCCGCGAATTCCCTGCAGATGAGGGCGCCGATCCGGCCAAAGCCGCAGATGATGTAGTGGTCCCGCAGGGCCTCGATCTTTCGTTCCACCTTCTTCCTCCCGATGATCCGCTGGATCTGCCCCTCGAACATGATCTGGGCGAGGCTGCCGACGATGTAGCCGAGAACGCTCACCCCGAAGACAATGAGCCCGATGGTGAAAAGTTTCCCCGCGTTCCCCAGATCGTGGACCTCCTTGAAGCCCACCGTGCCGAGGGTGATGATGGTCATGTAGAGGGCGTCAAGGAACACCCATCCCTCGATGACCATGTAGCCGGCCGTCCCGGCCGACACGAGGAGCGCCAGGATGAGTATGGAAATTTTAAAATGACGTACGGGATCCATGGCCTCTCTTCCTCGCTCAAGATACTATCGGAACACCTCCCTTGGCAAGTGCGTAACTGGTCAGGGAGGCGCGCTTTTCTTTTTTTGGGCACCAGTAACTCCTGCTTGACAATTTATGTATACTGTATACAATAAGCCAGTCCCGCCGCCGGAGTGATTTCAATGAAAAAACCGATGGAAAAGCACCTGACCCTCAGGGAGAAGATACTCGAAACCATCCGCGACGCCATCATGACCGGCGCCCTCAGGCCAGGGGAGAAAGTTGCCGAGCCCGACCTGGCCGAGCGCTTCGGCATCAGCCGCACGCCGATCCGCGAGGCATTCCGCCAGCTTGAATCGGAAGGATACCTCACCGTCATTCCCCGCAAGGGTGCGGTGGTCACCTCCTTCTCCCCCCGGGATGTGGAGGAGTTCTACGCCATAAAGAGCATCCTTGAAGGGTACGCAGCCCGCCGGGCCTGCGAAAAACTCTCCGTAAAGGATATCGAGCGGCTCCGCACTATCAACGATCGGCTCCGGCACATGGCCGACGACGGCGACATAAAACACTTCTTCCGTATCCATAACGACTTCCACGAACTCTTCCTCAAGGCAGCCGACAACGAAAAGCTTTACGAACTGATCACGAACCTCGTGCGCAAGTTCCAGCGTCTGCGCTACGCCTCCCTGAGCCTCCCCGGCCGGATGAAAATCTCGGTGCAGGAGCACGACAAGATCATCGAAGCCTTCCTCAAGCGGGACGCTGACAAGGCCGAAACCCTCGTTCGGAAAAACGCCGAATACGGCGGCAAGGTTCTCATGCAGGACGACGGGGCTCCACCTCTCAAGCCGGCGGAACGGGCAGCCGCCCTCCATCTCGACCTCTAGCCATCTCTTCTCCCTGTCCCCTGGCGGCCTTGACAGGCTAGCACCAATCTGGTACTGAGGTTCTCTGGTTCCACAACTTCCCACCTCCCCAGACAGAGGACTTCCCTGTGACGCTCTTCGCGCGCATTCCCAAGGTTGACAGAATTCTCGAATGGGACGGAATCAAGGCCCTCCTCGGTCTTCATCCCCGCCCGACCGTCCTCAATGCGGTCAGGACCGTTCTCGACTCCATCCGCTCCTCCGCCCGCAGTGGTCTTTTCCGGGAGGAGGAGCTGCACGAAAGTTCGATTACGGCCAGGATCGAGAGTGAAGTTGCCCGGGCAACCGCCTTTAGCCTGCGGCGCGTGGTCAACGGGACCGGCGTCGTGATCCATACGAACCTGGGGCGCTCCCCCTTGTCGAAGCTGGTGAAACCGCTCCTCGACGAGATCGCCTTCGGTTATTCCAATCTCGAATTCGATCTGGAAAAGGGAGAGCGGGGGAGCCGCTACAGTCACGTGGAGCAGCTTCTCTGCGAACTGACCGGCGCCGAGGCGGCGCTTGTGGTGAACAACAACGCCGCCGCCGTGCTCCTCGCCCTGTCAGCCCTGGCGGCCGGAAAAGAGGTCATCGTCTCCCGGGGAGAGCTCGTGGAGATCGGCGGTTCCTTCCGCATCCCCGACGTGATGAGTCAGGGTGGCGCCATCCTCCGGGAGGTGGGGACCACCAACCGGACCCACCCCCGGGACTACCGCCAGGCAATCACGCCGGAAACGGCACTTCTCCTCAAAGTCCATTCCAGCAACTTTGCCGTAATCGGCTTCACCGCCGAGGTAGCCGCCACAGAGCTCGTAGCCATAGGCAGAGAGCATTCCGTTCCGGTCATGGCCGACATCGGCAGCGGCTGCCTCCTGGACCTCTCCCGGTTCGGAATCCGCGGCGAGCCTACGGTGCAGGAGTTCGTCCAGGCGGGCATAGACATCATCACCTTCAGCGGCGACAAGCTCCTCGGCGGTCCCCAGGCAGGGATCATCGTCGGTCGGAAGGAGTGTGTCGCCCCCCTCAAACGACATCCACTGCTACGGGCCCTGCGGATCGACAAACTGACCCTGGCCTCCCTGGAAGGGACGCTCCGTCTCTACCGGGACGAGCGGCAGGCCCTGGCCGAAATTCCGACCCTGCGGATGCTTACCGCGTCGGCCGACGAGCTGGCGGCCCGGGCAAGAAGCATCGCACGGCGCGTCCGCCGGGCATCCCCCCCGGCCATCAGGCTCACCCTTACCAATGGCATCTCCCAGGTGGGAGGAGGCGCCTACCCCCTCCTCGAACTGGCGACGACCCTCATGGCAGTGGAGGCCGACGGTATCTCTTCCCAGGAGATCGAAATCCGGCTCCGGGGGATGGAGGTTCCGGTCACCGGCCGCATCCACAAGGGACGCTTCCTCCTTGACGTCCGCACCCTTCTGGATGACGATATCCCGTTCATAGCCGCCGCCCTCCGGAGTCTGGCCGACTGAGTTCCCCCGCAGTCATGGGGTGACTTTTGACTGGCCTTTTGCCTATCCTTTTGTATAATCGGATAATTCCGGCCGGCTGCTCCCCGGGGCACACCGGCCCGTCACGAGGTTGACACATGGCAGTATTCGCCCTGATTCCGGCGGCCGGCATGGGCAAACGGATGGAAGCCTCCATCAACAAACAGTATCTGCTCCTCGACGGGATGCCGATCCTTGCCCGCACCCTGGAAGTTTTCGAACGATCCCCCCTGGTGGACGGCATCTTCGTCGTGATTCCCGCGGACGAGATCCCCTTCTGCAGTGAGCAGGTGGTGAAGCGACAGGGCCTCACGAAAGTGCGGAGCATCGTGGCCGGTGGGGCCGAGCGGCAGCAGTCGGTCCTGAACGGCCTGCGGGCCATGGAGGGAACGGCAGGGGACGACGACGTGGTTCTCATCCACGACGGGGTCCGCCCCTTTGTCACGGAAGATATCCTCAGCCGGGCAACCGCCGTGGCCCGGGAAAACGACGGAGCCCTGGTGGCTGTGCCGGCCAAGGACACGGTCAAGATGGTGGAGAACGGCATTATCACCGCAACTCCGCCACGGGAGACACTCTGGCTCGCCCAGACCCCTCAGGCTTTCCGCTATGGCATCATCCGGGCAGCCCACGAAGTGGCCGACGCCGAGCGGTTTCTTGGCACCGACGACGCCATGCTGGTGGAGCGCCTGGGGCGTCAGGTCCGGATCGTCGTGGGGGACTACCGCAACATCAAGATCACGACGCCGGAGGACATGGTTCTGGCTGAAGCTTTTTTGAAGGAGAGGCAGCAATGAGAATCGGACACGGCTACGACGTCCATTGCCTCGTGGAAGGGCGAAAACTGATCCTCGGCGGGGTGGATGTTCCCCACGAGCGGGGGCTTCTGGGCCACTCGGACGCCGACGTCCTCCTCCACGCCATTGCCGACGCCATCCTCGGCGCCCTGGCCCTCGGCGACATCGGCAAGCATTTCCCTGACACTGATCCCCAGTACAAGGGGGCCGACAGCCGCAAACTCCTGCGCCACGTGATCGCGCTGGCGGGGCAGCAGGGGTACGCCCTCTGCAACGTGGACGCCACCATCGTGGCCCAACGCCCCAAACTGGCCCCCTTCATCCCGGCTATGCGCGCAAACATCGCCGAGGACCTCGACTCTGATATGGATCGGGTCAACGTCAAGGCCACCACCACTGAACAGCTCGGCTTCGCCGGCCGGGGCGAGGGGATCGCCGCCTACGCGGTGGTGCTCATGGAGCGGAAGTAGCGCCCTCCAGAAATCACGTCCAAAGGATCGAGTTCATGTCTACCGAAACGCATCAAGCCGCCAACTTCCTCCGAACCATCGTCCAGGAGGACCTGAAGAGCGGCAAGCACGAAACCATCGTCACCCGCTTCCCGCCGGAGCCCAACGGCTATCTCCACATCGGCCACGCCAAGTCGATCTGCCTCAATTTCGGCCTGGCAAAGGAATTCGGCGGCCGCTGCCACCTGCGTTTCGACGACACGAACCCGGTGAAAGAGGAAACCGAGTATATCGAGTCCATCAAGGAGAGCGTCCGCTGGCTCGGCTTCTCATGGGGGTCCCACCTCTACTACGCCTCGGAATACTTCGAGCAGCTCTACCAGTGGGCAGAGTACCTGGTCCAGCAGGGGAAGGCCTACGTGGACGACCTCGCGGCCGACGAGATCCGCACCCACCGCGGCACCCTGACCGAACCGGGAAAGGAGAGCCCCTACCGCGGCCGCTCCGCGGATGAGAACCTGGACCTTTTCCGCCGGATGCGGGCCGGCGAGTTCCCCGACGGCGCCAAGGTGCTCCGGGCAAAGATCGACATGGCTTCCCCCAACATGAATCTGCGGGACCCGGTCATGTACCGGATCATCCACGCCCCCCACCCCCACGTGGGGGACGCATGGCGCATCTACCCCATGTACGACTACGCCCACGGCCAGTCGGACGCCATCGAAGGCGTCACCCACTCCATCTGCACCCTGGAGTTCGAGGACCACAAGCCCCTCTACGAATGGTTCCTGGACAACCTGCCGGTGCCTCAACGCCCCCGCCAGTACGAGTTCGCGCGCCTGAACCTCACCTACGCGGTCATGAGCAAGCGCAAGCTCCTTCAGCTGGTGAAGGACGGCGATGTCTCCGGCTGGGACGACCCCCGCATGCCGACCATCATGGGAATCAGGCGGCGGGGATACACCCCCGAGGCGGTCCGGAGCTTCTGCGATACCATCGGCGTGGGGCGCAGCGACAGCTGGATCGACATGAGCATCCTGGAGGAGAGCGTCCGCCAGGACCTGAACGAACGGGCTCCCCGGGTCATGGCAGTGCTGAGACCTTTGCGGCTTGTTATCGAGAACTATCCGGAAGTGGAATCGGAGGAGCTTTCCATCCCGTACCATCCCCAGAAGCCGGAGCTCGGCGCCCGGTTGGTCCCCTTCTGCCGGGAACTCTTCATCGAACGGGACGACTTCATGGAAGAGCCCCCCAAGGGGTTTAAGCGCCTCTCCCCGGGGGAGGAAATCCGGTTGCGGGGGGCCTATATCCTGAGATGCGTCGGCGTGGAGAAGGATGCCGACGGCACCGTTACCACGGTCCGCTGCACCTACGACCCGGAAACCCGCAGTGGACTGCCGGGATCCGAGCGGAAGGTGAAGGGGGTCATCCACTGGGTGTCGGCCCGTCACAGTGTGGCGGCGGAGGTTCGCCTCTACGACCGGCTCTTCACCGACCCCAACCCCGCCGGCGACGACTGGAAGGAGCACCTCAACCCGGCATCGGTGGAAGTGTTACACGATTGCCGGCTGGAGCCGTCCCTGGCTGCGGCCCAGGCCGAGGACCGCTTCCAGTTCGAGCGGCAGGGGTACTTCTGTGTTGATCTGAAGGATTCACGCCCCGGGGCCCCGGTCTTCAACCGGACGGCGACCCTGCGGGATTCATGGACCAAGAAATAATCTGAAGAGGGAGTACATGACACTGCGCGTCTACAACACGCTTTCCGGAACCAAGGAAGAATTCACTCCCCTCGTGCCGGGTAAGGTCTCCATGTACGTCTGCGGCGTGACGGTCTACGACCACTGCCACATCGGGCACGCCCGGGCCAACGTGGTCTTCGACATGATCTACCGGTACCTGTGCCACGCGGGGTATGAGGTGACCTACGTCCGCAATTACACGGACGTGGACGATAAGATCATCAACCGGGCCAACCAGGAGGGGGTTCCCTTCAACGTCATCTCCGAGCGGTTCATCGCCGAATTCGACCGTGACATGGCGGCCCTGGGGCTCGCTCTTCCCACCCACCAGCCCAAGGCGACGGAGCACATCGCCGAGATGACCGCAGTCATCAGCCGCCTCATCGAGAAGGGTTACGCCTACGCGGCGGACGGCGACGTCTATTTCTGCGTGGAGGAGTTCGCCCCCTATCTCAAGCTCTCCAAGCGCAACCTGGACGAGATGCAGGCCGGCGCCCGGATCGAGGTGGGGGAGAAGAAGCGCCACCCCATGGATTTCGCCCTCTGGAAGGGGTCCAAGCCGGGCGAGCCCTTCTGGGAATCCCCCTGGGGGAAGGGACGCCCGGGCTGGCACATCGAGTGCTCTGCCATGAGCATGAAATACCTGGGAGAGACCTTCGATATCCACGGCGGCGGCAAGGATCTGGTCTTCCCGCACCACGAAAACGAGATCGCCCAGTCCGAAGCGGCCAACGGCAAGCCTTTCGCCCACTACTGGATCCACAACGGCTTCGTGAACATCAACGCCGAGAAGATGAGCAAATCTCTGGGGAACTTCTTCACCATCAAGGAGGTCCTGGAGAAGTACGACGCCGAGGTGCTCCGTTTCTTCCTCCTGTCGGCCCACTACCGCTCCCCCATCGACTTCTCCGACCAGAACCTGCGGGAGGCGGAGACAGGACTTGAGCGGATCTACACGACCCTGGCCGGGATCGACGAGGAGCTGGCAAAGGGAGAAGACAGCACGGCCGGAGAGGCCGACCACGAACTTGTCGGAAAGACCGCCACCCTGGCCGATCGCTTCCGCGAAGCCATGGACGACGACTTCAACACTGCCCAGGCCCTGGGCTTCGTCTTCGATCTGGTGCGCTCGGCAAACCGGGTGCTTGCGGAAGGGAGAGGGGATAATCGGGCTCTCCTGGCCGAGGCCAGGGACCGGATCCGGGAGGTGGGAACGGTGCTCGGTATCTTCACATCCGGGCCCCGTGCGTTTGCGGAGCGGCTCAAGAGCCGCAAGGCGGCGGAACTCCCCATATCTCCGGAGGAGATTGGCCGGCTGATCGAGGAACGGATCGCGGCCCGGGCTGCCCGGGACTTCCGCCGCGCCGACGAGATCCGGGACACCCTCGCTGAACAAGGGATCATGCTTCTGGATTCCCCCCAGGGGACCACGTGGAAGGTAAAGTAAAAAAAGGTTGTCACGGGGGGCTCACTATCCGTGACAACCTTGGCACAATCATCCTGATAAGAAAAAAGGGTCGCTTTTCGCGACCCTTTTATTATGCAGCCTTCTGCTGGGCGGGTTGATCCTTCTGCTCCAGCTGGACGGCGAAAATCTCCATCGCTTCCCGCATGATGTCGGAGACGCTCTTGTGGGTGGCTTCCATGATCTGCAGGAGCCGATCACGCTCCTCGTCGCTGATCCTCATGGAGATGACGTTGTAGCGCGGATTTTCTCTCATTCTGCCCATGGTTAGTTATCCTCCGTGTATAGTGTTTTCGGTAACGTTCGATCGTTCGTGATTACACTATTGCCATATGTGTGCCAAATCATCCGGAGTGATACCATCCTCGTAACAGCCTAAAATCACTATTTTTTAAAACGTTGGTTTGTTTTAATCAATTTTTTTGTATACACTGTTGTGTCGCGGTTGGCACAGAGTTGGCCAAAAGTGCACACCTTGATTATGCCGTACCATCCTGGCTCGGCCGCAGGTCCCGTTCCTTGAGGTGGTATTTGTCAAGAAGACGGTAAAAGGTCCGGCGGGGGATGTTCGCCAGCTTTGCCGCCCTTGTGACATTACCGTTGGCCTCTGCCAGGTAGCGCTGGATAAGTTTCTTCTCCAGCTTGACCACATGCTGCTCCCGCTCGGCCCGAAACGAGGCGCGCGTATCGAGACTCATGGCCGCACCCTCCTCAAGGCTCTCGGAGAGGGCATGGGGAAAGTTTTCGATCCGGATCACGCCGTCATGGGTGAGAACGGCGGCCCGCTCGATGACGTTCTGCATCTCCCGGATGTTGCCGGGCCAGGGATACTTCGTAAGGGCCTTGACGGCACGGTCCTCGATGCCGACCATCCGCTTGTTCAGCTTGGTGCTCGCCTTGTCCATGAAGTGGTGAACCAGGATGGGAATCGACTCGACGCGGCTTCGCAGGGGAGGCATGGTGATGGTGAAGACATTGAGGCGGTAGTAGAGATCCTCCCGGAACCACCCTTCCCGGACCCCCAGTTCCAGGTTCTTGTTGGTGGCGGCGATGAGGCGCACGTCCACCCTTTTCGCTGCCGTGCCCCCCACGGGACGCACCTCCCCCATATCGAGAACCCGCAGCAGCTCAGCCTGGAGCTTGGGGGTGATGTCGCCGATCTCGTCCAGAAAAATCGTCCCGCCGTCGGCCGCTTCGAAGAGCCCCTTCTTGTCGGCGATGGCGCCAGTGAAGGCCCCGCGCTTGTGGCCGAAGAGTTCGCTTTCAAGGAGCGAATCGGTGATAGTGGTGCAGTTGACCGTCACCAGCGGTTTGTCGTTGCGCTTGCTGTAGCGGTGGATAGCCCGGGCGGTGAGTTCCTTGCCGGTCCCCGACTCCCCCCGGATGAGGACCGTGGTGGGGGTGGGGCCCACCTGCTTGATGAGGCCGAGCACCTCCAGGGTCTTGCGGTCGCTGCCAACAATGAACTCGTCGCCATACTCCCGTTCCAGCTCCCGGCGGGCCAGCTCGTACTTCTGGATGAGACGCCCCCGGTCCTCCTCCAGCTGCTGAAGGGTGTAGGGGAGACACATCTCGATCTCCGCGAGCCCCTGGAAGACCGCCACCGCATACTCTCGACAGGTCCGGTAGCCACAGGCGCGGCAGTTCAGTTCGTCCTTCACGGTGAACTTGTTGGTGGCGTTGAGAATCTTACGGACATCATTCGCCTTGGGGGTTTCCAGTTTCGCGTACTTGCTGGTAAAGCTCCGGCCGAAGGGGACGTCGTGGAGCTCCGCCTGGCTGTTGGGGGCGGTCCGACAGGGAACCTCCTGCTTGAAGTGGGTTATCACCCGGTTGCGGCGGTAAAACTCCGTAAGTGCCCGATTTCTGCCGGGGCCACCGATGCAACCGTCGTAGCAGAAGCGCAGGTCCGCGATCCGGGGGGAAATCCGTCCGGAGGCAAGGTCGCTGATGATTCCCATCACGTTCACCTCGCCACAGGCCGTGACGATCTCGGTATCAAGGGGATCGAAGGAGATGCCGAAGGCCCGGAACGTCCCGTCGGCAATGGGAAAGAGCCTGCCGCGACCGGGCCGTGCACCATCCAGGGGTTCATCGGCGAGGGCGGGAAGGGCTATCTGGCGGCTCCGGAAGATTCCCTCCAGCTCCCGATAGGTCAGGACGATATCGATGGCGCCGCGGGTCTCCTTGATCTGCGTCTCGAGCTTGGCGGCGATACAGGAACTGATATAGACGACTCGCACGTGGTGCCCCAGGATTCCCTTGAGGTGCCGCCCCATGGCCACCATGGGCGAAACCACCGGAACGAG
The DNA here is from genome assembly GCA_905339345.1 of Geobacteraceae bacterium. Classification (GTDB taxonomy): domain Bacteria; phylum Desulfobacterota; class Desulfuromonadia; order Geobacterales; family Geobacteraceae; genus Geobacter. Next base: position 10,583 of record CAJPFF010000174.1, read on the forward strand.
ATTCCCGATGAGCTTCGGATAGTGACGCTCGATGAGATCGACGATGGCGGGACAGTGAGATGAGATGTGGGGCCGGTCCCTTTCTGTCGTGGCCCGTGCATAGTCGCCGGCGATCAGCTCGGCTCCGTAGGCCCCTTCGTGAACCTCTGCGAATCCGAGCTTCTTGAGTCCGGCCACCAGTTGGCCGGGGGTAACATTATGGAAGAAGGCGGGAAAGGAGGAACCAAGGACGGCAATGACCTCTTCCCCCGAGGAGAGGAGTTTCTCGGTCACCCCCACCTTGTCGGCTACCATCTTCGCCTGCTGGGGACAATTGCTGAGACAGTTACCGCACCCGATACAGCGGTCAAAGATGATCTCCGTGTAACTCTTGTCCACCTTGATTGCCTTGACCGGACAACTCCGGACACAGCAGTAGCATTTTCGGCACTTCTCCTTCACCGTAACGATCGGTTCCATGGTTCTCCCGTTTCAGTCTCATAGGGCCGGATGGCCGTAACGGCCTATCATATACCAGACCGTACATGTGTGCAACAAATGACACACCCCGACACCAGCGTGCCATAAGCGACACGGCGCCGGGCAAAAAAACACCCTAGCGACTAGGAGGGAAAGTCGACTAGGGCATAATGAGGGTCTTTCGACCCTCGCAATTCTTTCATTCATATTATAGCGTGCTGCCGCCATCTCTGCAAGTAAAAATATTTTCTAACCAATTAATATACAACGTTTTTTCATGTCTGCCCCAAGGCGCGCCGACCGGCGCTTCGGGGCTCTGGGTCAATTGCCACCCTTGGCGGACTGTGGTATAACCTGATCAGACTCCGCCGGTTTCCCGGTAAATTCCCCTAAGGAGCCCCCCATGGACCTGACCCTCGACGAACACAGACTTATTGCCGAATTCCGCCGCCTGAGCCCGGCCGGGAAACAGGAGGTTTTCGACGTTGTGGCCCTCCTGCAGAAGCGGCAGGGCGGAGACGCGACGGTCGGCGATGCCCCCTCCCAGAACAGTTGCGCCCTCGACCAAAAAGAGGAGCGGCCCGAGGCAGCCAAGGAGCCGATCTTCACCGAATAGCGTCATGATCTCGTAAACCGCAGAGCAACGGAGCGCCGGATTTTTGATCGGGGGGGCACCGTTGCTCTGTCTTTTTTCCGGAGAGCATATGTCCATGCGTTTATCGATTCGAGTCCTCGCGTGCCTGTTTATCCTGCTCACTATCCCTGTTGCCGCGTTTTCGGCTCCCCGGACGGTAAAGCCGTTGCTGCCTCCCCTGGAAAAACTTCCCAGCGGGGTGCGGTGGTACGGCATCTACCTGGGGGGCGAGCGGACCGGATTCTCGAAGATCACCACCACCGAGACGGCGGACGGCTACGAGCTCACCGTCGAGGCCAGCGTCAGGATGGTGGTGATGGGCTTCTCCCGGGAGGCGTCGTCTCAGGAACGGTACCAGGTTAACCGTGATCTCTCGCTCAGGTCGTTTCAGGTGGAAGAGGTGCTGGATGGCACCCCCATGAAGCTTGCCGGTTCAGTGACTCCCAAGGGGGTAAAGGTGAGCGTAACGTCCGGCGGGACCACCAGAGACAAACTTCTCAAGGTAAAGGGGGCGATTTATCCTCAGCCGGCCCTCAACTACTACCCCCTCGTAAAAGGTGCGATTCCGGGAGGGCGTCACCGCATCCAGATGCTCGACGTGGAGGCGATCAAGGTTAAGGAGATTGCCATCACCGTTACGGGAGCGGAAACTCTGCCGGACGGTACCCGTACCATCAGGCTAAAAAACGATCTCTATCCGATGGTCGACAATGATGTCTGGGTTGATCTGGAGGGGAACACGTTGAAGGAGTCGGTGCGGGACGGCCTCGTGGAGACCCTGGCCGAGGATGAGGGGAGTGCCCGGCGCTTCATCGCCGATGCTGCACTCTCCCGCCGGGATCTTATCCTTGACTTCAGCCTGGTGCGGGTGGAGCCTCCTCTGGCAAATGCTACGGACCTCACCTGTCTTGTGCTTGAGGTCGGGGGTATCCCGACCGCCATGCCGCTGGTGCAGGGTGGGGGGCAGAGTGCCACACGCACCGACGACGGAAGGGTTCTTTTTACCGTGGAACCGGGGAATCCTGGTGCGTCCCGTGCGGAGGAGGTCGCAGGCGAGCGTTTTCTGGTACCCACCGACCGACTTCCGGTGGATAATCCCGAGATCCGTGGGCGAGTTGAGAGCATCGTGGGCGACGAGACGGTCCCCCGAAAGCGGGTGGAACGTCTCGTCCGATGGGTTGCCGGCTACGTGGAGGATACAGTCACCGACAGCCCGTCACCCCTTGATACCCTCAAGAGTCGGAAGGGAAACTGTCAGTCCCATGCCCGCCTCTATACGACCCTTGCCCGGGCTGCGGGGATACCGACCCGGTTTGTCTCAGGGCTTGTTTACCTTGAGGGGAAAGGGTTCGTTTACCACAGCTGGGCCGAAAGCATTGTGGATGGGGAGTGGCTACAGGTGGACCCGACCTTCGGCCAAGTCCCCGTCGACGCCACCCACGTGAAGCTCGTGGAGGGGGAGAGCCCCGACGAGCTGGCGGCCATCGCCGGGGTGGTGGGAAAGATTAGGGCCCGGGTGGTAGAGGCGAAGTGATCAGAATATAAAATAACACCGAGCAACAGAGGAACCAGTTAACCCTACTGACTTTCTCAGTTTTTGTTCAGTTGCTCCGTGTTTCAAATGTATTACCTGAACTCCGCTTCGTAACGCATGACGATGGCGGCAATCTCCCGCTTCACCGCCGCCTTCACCGGCCCCACGGCCACGAGGTTGAGCCGTTGCGGGGCGAACAGCTCCCGGGCCGTGGCCATGACCGCCGCCGGGTCGACGACCGCGGCCTCGGCCTGGTCATCCTCGATGCTCCGGACCATCGCCATCAGCTCACCCCATCCATAGCGCACCTGCATGTCGAAGGTGGAGTCCCTGCTGTAGTCCAGATCGAAGAAATATCCCTGCCGCACACGCCCCAACTCGTCGTCCCCCACGGGCTCCGTTGCCAGGCGCAGCGTCTCGCGAAGGACCTCCGTCACCGCCACGGCCAGGTTCTCCGGGGCCGTGGAAAGCTCTATGGCAAAGCAGCCGGTGTCATCGTAGGCGGCCAGCTGGGCGTCCACCGAGTAGACGATGCCGAGCCGCTCCCGCAGGTTCAGGTGAAGCCGTGAGCAGCCGCCCCCCGTGAGGATCCGCCGGATGAGCCGTGCCGCCGCCAGCCGCCCGTCCTCCCGCGGGAAGCTCCGGAAGGCGATCTGGAGGTCCACCTGGCTGTCGGCGTCCTTGACGAAAAGGGAGAGGGGAGCCGCCTGGCTCTCGGAGACCGGCTCCTGGACGGGCGCCGGCGGGCCGGCCCAGGACGTGAAGGCCCTGCCGGCCGCGGCGAAGACCTCCTCCGTGGAAACTCTTCCGGCCGCCACCACGACGGCGTTTTCCGGCACATAGTGCCGGGCCAGATGCCTCCGGAGGTCCTCATCGGTGAAGCCGGCGATGGTGTCGAGGTAGCCGATGGTCGGCATGCCGATGGGGTGACCGGGCCACAGGAGCCGGCTCGCCAGGTTGTCGGGGTTGATCTCTTCCCCTTGCTCATTGATGTCCTCCAGGGCCTCCTCGGTGATGATCTTCTTCTCGATCTCGATCCCCGAGAGAACCGGGGAGAGGAGCATGACCGACAGGAGCCTCAGCCCCTCGGCCACGTGGTCGGGGTGGACCCGGGTGTAATAGCAGGTGGTCTCGGCGTCGGTGGCGGCGTTGATGCAGCCACCGATGGCCTCGAAATCGGCCTCCAGTTCACGGCTCGTGGGGTGCTCGGCAGTACCGCGGAAGAGCATGTGCTCCAGGAAGTGGGCGAGCCCCGCCTTCTCGCGGCTGTCGTGGCGGCCGCCGACCCGGAGGTAGACGGCAATCTCCGCCGAGTTGAGGTGGGGCATCTCCACAGAAACCACGCGAAGGCCGTTGGGAAGGGTTGTCAGGTGGGGGGTGATTGTGGTCATGGGGCGTCCGCGCTGATGGTCCGGATGGCGTCGAAGACGACGGCGTCGTACTTGTCCTGGGAGAGGGCCTGGGCCACGGGGGGGATTTTCAGGAGAGACTTCACGAGGCCGAAGCGCATGTCCCGAGGGAGGATGTCGATGTAGCGCACCAGGTTCTCCTCCTGCTCCGCACCCAGCCGCGGGTCGGCGGACAATGTTGCCACGATGTCCCCCATGGTGACCGCCTGCAGGTCGTCCCGCTGGGCCTCCAGGCGTTCTCGCACCCCATCCCAGCCGTTGAGGACTTCGGCGGCGGTGACGGGGCGGCGGGTGTTTTCGGCGCACCAGCGCAGAAAGGCGATGGCCGCCTCCTTCCCGACGATGCCGGCGTAGATTTCCATCTCCAGATCTTTCGGGAAGCGGCAACTCTTGCGAAGGATGCTCACCATCTCCCACCCCCGCTCGGTGGGCTCGGCATCCATCTCCAGGGGGCTCCCCTGGCTGGCGAGAAACAGGGAGTTGGCGGCCAGGAACTGGCGCACGCCGGTGTCCAGGTCCCGGGCCGCGGCATAGCCGGCCCAGCAGTGGTAGTCGGTTTCCACGTAGATCATCACCATCCGGTCGATGAGGGCCCGGTCCAGGGTCGCCACCTGGTAGGTGCCGTCGGGGGGGTTGATGGTCACCACCACCTTGTGTCGGGGGTGGAGGGTGTGGGTGTGGAGCGCCCGGCGTATCCCCTCGACCGGCGGTTCCACAAACTGGAAGATGGCCTGGAGGGTGTCCTCCTGCTGGGCCCGGTTCAGTTCGTCACAGTGGACGACCGTCTCCGGCTCGCCGTCGGTGGGCCACCAGCAGGGGCGGGACCAGTGCATCACCTCTTCGTCCCGGTACGGAATGCCGACGAGATCCCCCACCTCCATCTGGCCGAGGCGCAGCGGCACATAGCGGCGGTCCAGCTCCCGGCAGAGCTGGATGATCCCGGCGGTTTTCCCGACGCCCCGGTGTCCCACCACGCAGGGGGTGAGGTCAGTCTTCGTCAGGATCTCCCGCAGGACATTCTTCATCTGTTCGACGTTCATGGCGTGCGTAACACCTCGTGAGCATTTACTTCAACATGGAAGCATAGCATTGTTGCGACCGCCAGGTCCATACCGACGTGAGCGGTACGTCGGGGAACGTCCTTGACAGGCCCTGGGCAAAGTGCTATAAACGCCGTCCCTTTCGGGGGAAAATTGCGAGGTGGAAGATGATAGTCAGGAAGCGGTCAGCAGGAGATAACGTCGAAGCAAAATGCACCCGGTGCCGGGCGGTGCTGAACCACACCATCGTGGCGATGGTGGGGGAGCGGATTGTCCGGGTCCAGTGCAACACCTGCGGCGGCCAGCACAACTACCACCCTCCCCAGGAAGAAAAGAAACCGGCCGAGCGGTCCGCCACAACGCGCTCCGCCGCGCCGCGGACCCCATCGGCGGGCCGCTCACGCAAGGAGCCGGTTCCCAAGGGTCCGTCGGAATGGGAACAGAGCATGGCGGGAGTCGACCCGGCCACAGCCACCCCCTATGCCATGGACCGGCCGTTCCGCACCGGCGAGATTGTCTCTCACCCCGTTTTCGGCATCGGCATCGTCATGACCGTCACCAAGCCGAACAAGGTGGAGATCCTCTTCAGGGACGGAGTAAAGCTTCTGCGCTGCGCCCTGTAACACCCCCGCCTCACCTCCCCTGCCCGACAACGTCCTACTGCGACTCCAATCCAGACTTGTGGAGAACCTTGTCCTCGTACATCCGCCGGTCAGCCCGCCGCCACGCCTCGCCCAGGGCGCCCGGCGCATCCGCCGTCGCCGCGCCAAGGGAGAGGCTTAACCGGAGATCCCCTTTCTCCCCGTTGCAGGCGGAGATGCTTCCTCGAATCCGCGCCAGGGCCTCCGCCGCGGCTATCTCGCCAGCCCCTTCGAGGATTGCGGCAAACTCGTCCCCACCGATCCGCGCCGTCACGTCCTCCGCCCGGAACGCCCCCAGAAGGGCCCGTGCCGCCATGAGGATGAGCCGGTCGCCGGCCTCATGTCCAAGGGTATCGTTCACCACCTTGAGGCTGTCAACATCAACCATGATGACGCTGACCGGAAAGCGCCTCCCCCGGTCGAGCCGCTCCATCTCCGCCTCGAAGAAGCGCCGGTTATAGAGTCCAGTCATGGCGTCACGGGTCGACAGGTGGACGAGCGTCTCCTCTTTATCGTGGAGCCGGTTCATGAGACTGTTGAAAGCGTCGGCCACGGTCTGGATCTCATCGCCGGAACTGATGAGGACGTTGCGGTAGGTGCCGGTTTCCTCGATCCCCTTTATCTGTTCCGTGAGGGAGAGCATCGGCAGGGTCACGTGGCGCATGAAGAGCCACATGACGAAGACGAGCAGAAGCCCTCCTGGAATGATTCCCAGCCAGACCGAGCGCTCGGTGGCGCGCATCGGCGCGTAGGCCTCCGCCACCGGGTAATCGGCGGCAAGCATCCATGGCACCGTGCCCAGCCGCTTTACCGTCGTAACGACGACTTCTCCGTTGGCGTTGACCGTCTCGCCGGAAACCGTCCCGCCGTCGGCGCCCCTGGCATAGATGTTCCGCACCCCCGACGGCAGACCGCGGTTCAGTATGCTTCCCCGATGGGGGTGCGTCATGATGGTTTCATCGGCGGTAAAGAGATAAAAGTATCCGGTGCGCCCCACCTTTGCGTCAGCCAGGGAGCCGAGGAAATTCTCCTTCATGAGGTCCATGCTGCCGCCGAGCAGTGCCACCAGAAGACCGTCGCGGCTGAAAATCGGGGCGGTGAACATGATGACCGGATGCCGGTGGGACTGCCGGGATATGTAGGGGGATGAAATGCACGGCCTGCCCGTTGCCACCGTCGAGCGGACGTACTCCCGGTCCGAAAAGTCCATTCCGGGTCGGGCGACTTCTCCGATGGTCCCGGCCAGAAGCTTTCCGTCGGCGGCAAAAAGGAACACTCCGTTGTCGAAAAGGGAGCCGAGGGCCGGCAGCGTATGCAGGAATTCCCGAGCCGCCCGCGGAGTTGCCAGGTGGGCGGCGGTGACGCTCTGTGCCGCCAAGATGAGGGCACCGTGGGAAACCTGGAGTTTATCGTCGAGTTCGTCGGCAATTCGAGACACGAGGGTGACCTGCTGGTCCCTGACGGCCCGCCCGAATTCATCACTGAGAAAGGAGAGGGTGACGTGGGCGGCCAGGGGGACGCAGGTGAAAATGATGAGCATCACGAAGATGGCAATTTTTGACTTGAGGCTGATCCTTCTCATGGGGGTACCTGTCTGACAATCCCAAACTCCTCTAATGTTTCGGCATTTTGTTGCATTCCTTGAGGGATTTAATGCATTGCGTGGCGAGCCCAACTCCTTCCCATATCTCCCCACTTAGTGATATGCTCTGCACATTTACCAGGGAGGCGATACCAATGGACACCCGCAACCGGGCCATGCTCTTCGAGGGGCTCGTGGTCGACATCGAACAGATGGAGGTACGGATCGGCGACAAGGGATGGCACACCTTCCAGGTGGTGCGCCATCCGGGGGGGGTGGGGGTGCTGCCGCTCCACGACGACGGCACGGTGACCCTCATCCGGCAACTGCGCCCCTCGGTGGATGCTACGCTGCTGGAAATCCCGGCCGGCCGGCTTGACCCGGGTGAGGAGCCGGCAGTCTGCGGCCTGCGGGAACTGGCCGAGGAGACGGGGCTCTCGGCGGCCCGGCTGGACCCCCTTGGGGTCATCCTCACCTCACCGGGGGTCTTCGACGAGGCGATCCATATCTACCTGGCCACCGATCTTGCCCAGGGGGAGGCCGATCCGGAGCATTATGAGGAGATCGAGGCCGTTCGGATGCCGCTGGACGAGGCCCTTGCAATGGCAACGGACGGCCGGATCCGCGACAGCAAGACCATCATTGCCCTCTTCCGGGCGAAGGCGAGGCTCCCGTGATCCTCACCGCCCGGGCTGGACAGGGAGAAGCGGGGATGCGGCTCGATGACGGGGCGGTGCGACTCTTCCCGGAACTCTCCAAGACCCGCGTCCGCAAGATCATCGACTGGGGGGGATGCACCGTGGCCGGCGCCATGGTGCGGGTCGCCTCCCGCACCCTCCGGGCCGGGGAGGAGGTCGTTCTCGGCGTCATGGAGCCGGAGCGCTACCAGGAATTCACCTACTCCCGGGACGACCTCCTCCTGGAGGACGCCGACTACCTGGCGGTGAACAAGGCGGCCGGCCTCAACTGCCAGCGGACCCCCTACCAGCTCAAGGGAACCGTGGAGTATGCCGTGACCCTCTACCTGCGCGCCATCGGCAGCCAGGAGCCGGCCCGGGTGATCCACCGCCTCGACCGGGGGACCTCGGGGGTGATGATCTTCCCCAAGACGCGGCGGGCCGCTGCCCACATCTCCGCCGAGCTGAAAGAGGGGCGGGTGGAGAAGGTCTACTGGGCCATCGTGACGGGTGAACCGGCATCGGACCGGTGGGAGGTGGACGCTCCCATCGCCAAGGTCGGGAGCGCCCGCTACGGGGTGAGCACCCCCGGCCGGGACGCCCTGACCCGTTTCACGGTCATCGCCCGGGGCACCGGCGGATCCCTCCTGGAGGCCCGTCCCTTAACCGGCCGCACCCACCAGATCCGGGTGCATCTGGCCCACGGCGGGCTTCCCATCGTCGGCGACACCACCTACGGCGGCGAGGATGCACCGCGGATGATGCTCCACTGCCGGGCCATGTCCTTTACCGCCGGGGATGGGCGGCGGAGGATTTCAGCAGAAGCCCCCCTGGACGACGCGTTCCGCGAGGCCTGCGCCAGCCGGGGCATATCACTGACAGAGGGCTGATTCGTTCCGTCCGATGAAAAAAGGCGACGTTTCCGTCGCCCTTTTCTGTGTCACCGTGTCCAGCTCACCCGGACGAAGTTTTCATCCTCGCTCCACTGGAAGCCAAGCTTCCCGCTGTGAGATTTGTAGATCTCCCTCCCCAGCCTTTCCGCCAGCTTCTCGTCGGTGGTGCGGATGGTGAGAACGTTCCCCTCCTGACCGATCTCCATGATCCGGGACAGGGGGTTCTTGGCCCGCGATTTTGCCTCGATATTCTTGACGGCGTTCAGAATCAGCTCCTCATGCTGGAGGAGGTAGTCCCCTGAAAAGGTGACGATCCCAGCGGGGTTGTTATCCTGCATTCGCTGACATGCGGGACAGACGACTTTGTGCGGCGTGGAGCCGGCGGGTAATGTTACCGCTTCGTCACCGTCGGCAAACCAGCGTTTCCCCCACGAGATAGCCTTGCAACCGGTACAGACCCCAACGGCTTCCTGTCCCTCGTGTGGCAGGTACGCATCCGTGCTGCGGGTTGCCATTTTTCCATGTTCCTCAAACCCAAACCGTGCTGGAGCTCTTTTAACGGCCATTGCGTCACACCCCTTTCCGGAAGACTCCCTGTCTTCCGTCCAATCACTTAAGTCTCTGATTTCAGTATATCACCCCTTGTCCGGGGCGCCATGACCCTCCACCCGGTTTCTTCCTCGCCTCTTGGCCCGGTAGAGGGCCTGGTCCGCCGCATCCACCAACTCCCGGGCCGTAGTTGCGTCGTCGGGGAACATGGCGATGCCGACGCTCACCGTGAGAATCCCGCCGGGCTGGGTTTCCTGGAGGGGGAAGGGGTGCTCGGCCACGGCCCGCCGCAGCTTCTCTCCCGCGATGAGGGCCAGGTCGCGGCCCGTTTCGGGCATGATGACCATGAACTCCTCCCCCCCGTAGCGGGCCGCGATGTCCGAATCCCTGATGCTGGCGCCGAAGAGAGCACCCACCTCCTTCAGCACTTCGTCCCCCCGCAGGTGACCGTGCCAGTCGTTATACTGCTTGAAAAAGTCGATGTCGATCATGGCGAGGGAGCACTGACGGCGGTAGCGGCGGGCCCGGGCCAGCTCGTGCTCGAGGCTCAGCCAGAACTGGCGCAGGTTGAAGAGGCCGGTGAGGGAATCGGTGAACGCCTCGCTGGCGGCGATCTCATAGTTGCGCTTGAGGAAGTCGTAGTTGAGCTTCTGGGCGATGAGGCTGCGGGCCTTGAGAAGAAGCTCCCCCATCTCGGCCGGGAGGGCAAAGAATCCGTCGGCCCCCGCCTGGGCGCTTCTGACCTTGGCCGAGCGGTCGGGGAGGGGGGCGGTGACGATAACCGGGATCTGCTTGCTCCGCTCGTGGGCCTTGAGCCGCAGGCAGACGTCGATCCCCCCCACTTCGGGGAGGGAGAGGCTGAGGATGCAGAGGTCGGGAGCCATGGAAATCCCCTTGTCCAGGGCATCCTGGCCGCCGCCGGCGGTGATGGTGTCGTACCCCTCTTCCCGGAGCCGCGCCAGGAGAGGTCCGAGGAGTTCACCCTCAAGGCCCGCCACCAGCACCCGCGGCGTGCGGGCCATGCGAACGGGGGGTCCCCCCTTGGGAAGGAGGACGGTGAAGGTGCTCCCCTCCCCGGCCCGGCTGTCGACAGCGATGCGGCCGCCGTGGAGGTCCACGAAGTGCTTCACCAGGGCAAGCCCAAGCCCGAGGCTCCCGGGGCCGGCTGCCACCCCGCCACCCACCTCGAAGCTCTTGAAGATCTGCTCCAGCTCTTCCTCCCGGATTCCCCGCCCCTGGTCAGAGACCGCCACCTCCAGGAACCGCTCCTCCAGGCCATTGGCAACCACATCCCGCAGACGCACGGTCACCCTGGACCCCTTGGGGGAAAACTTGAGGGCATTGGTGGCCAGCTCTTCGATGATGAAGGAGAACTTCCCCTCGTCGGCCGTGACGGTCCCCTCCCCATTCACGCAGCCGGCATCGATGGTCACCCCCCGCTTCTTTGCCGTCTCCCGCAGTCGCTTCACCACCCGGTCGAGGACATCATGCACGGGAAACTCCTTGGGAAGAAAGACCGCCATCCCCAGATCGCTGCTGCACAACTCCAGGACCCGCTGAAGCATCCGCTGGAGCCGCATCCCCCGGATGATGATGGCTTCGAGACCGCGGCGCTGGTCGGAGTTCACCTCCCCCATGGCGCCGTCACGGAGGCAGGAGGCGAAATCGACGATGCGATCGAGAGGTCGCTGAAACTCCCGGGACATGTGGGAGAGGAACTCCGATTTCACCTGGGTGGCCATGAAGAGGCGCTCGTTGGCCCGCTCCAGTTCCTCGGTCCGCTCCCGGAGAAGACGGCGCAGGAGGTCCAACTCCCGGGCGCTGACGATCTTCCGTGATCCGGCCATGGCGTCCTCGTCAGGCCACGGGCCAGCGGGTGGTGTGGGGATCGAAGGGGGGCTCTCCGGCACTCCGCTCCCGGCCCCGGAGGATAGCCCGGGCCGGGGCTCCGTCACCGCCGGCGATCTTGAGGGGGAGGCAGATGAGTTCGTACTCCCCTGGCTCCACCTCCGCGAGGGTGAGCCCCTCCAGGATCACGACCCCGGCGTCCAGGAGCATCCGGTGGACGGTGATGCCGCTGTCGATCCCCTCGATGGAGAGGTAGTCGATCCCCACGAGCCGGACCCCCGCCTCGATGAGAAAGGCGGCACCCTCTTCGGTGAGGTGGGCGAAGTCGTCCTGGAAGCCGGGACGCTCCCAGAGGAGGGAATTGTCGGTCCGGAGGAGAATACGCTCCTCCCCCCTCACCGGGAGGCGGGCCAGCTCCCGATGGCCGATGGTGCGCACGCC
>CAJPFF010000175.1 GCA_905339345.1 Geobacteraceae bacterium
CTGTATCGCCACCACTCGCTGTTCAAGCAGGGGCGGCTCGAAGCCTCATTGAAGGAACACCGCAAGATCATCGCGGCGATCAAGGCGCGCAACCCGGAGCTCGTGCGGCAGTTGATGCAGCAGCACCTTGCCCAAGGCAAGCAGGCGGCCGCACGCATTTGAGGGGGTTCAGGCGCGCTGCGACAATCGCCGCATGAGCCGCCCCACACTCAGCCTCATCGCCGCCGTCGCCCGCAACGGGGCGATCGGCAAGAACAACCAGCTGCTGTGCCGCATCTCCGAAGACCTCAGGTTCTTCAAGCGCACGACCCTCGGCGGTCCGGTGCTGATGGGTCGCAAGACCTGGGACTCGATCGGCCGGCCGCTGCCGGGGCGGCGCAATATCGTCATCACGCGCAATCCGCGATGGCATGCCGAAGGCGCCGAGCGGGCGCCGTCACTCGCGGACGCCATCGAGCGCGTGAGCGATGCACCGAAGGTGTTCGTCATCGGCGGCGCGGAGATCTATGCCCAGGCCCTGCCGATGGCCGATGAACTCGTGCTGACCGAGATCGATGCCGATCTCGACGGAGACGTCCACTTTCCGGCGTGGGACCGCGCGCGCTTCACGCCCAGCGCAAGCGATTGGCAGACGAGCGAACACGGCATGCGTTACCGATGGGTGACCTACCGGCGCAGATCGACTCCTGCCTGAAGAACGCACTGCGGCGACAATCGCCGCCTGCCCATGATCAGCGCGGAGCGACATGAAGATTGCCACCTGGAACGTCAACTCGCTTGGGGTGCGCCTGCCGCAGGTGCTGGACTGGCTCACCGCAAACCAGCCCGATGTGCTGTGCCTGCAGGAAACGAAGCTGCCCGATGACAAATTCACCCATGCCGAGTTCAAGGCAGCGGGCTATGAAGCGCAGTGGTTCGGACAGAAGACCTACAACGGCGTCGCTCTGCTGTCGAAGAAGCCCGCCGAAGACGTGACGCGCAACATCTTCGGCTTCGACGACGAGCACACGCGCGTCATCGCCGGCAGCGTCGACGGCGTGCGCGTGATCGGCGCCTACTTTCCGAACGGCCAGGCACCGGGCAGCGACAAGTTCCACTACAAGATGAAGTGGCTGGGCGCGCTGCGCGAGTGGGTCCGCAGCGAGTTGATCAAGCATCCCCGGTTCGCACTGCTGGGCGATTTCAACATCGCCCCGGAAGACCGCGACGTC
>CAJPFF010000176.1 GCA_905339345.1 Geobacteraceae bacterium
CCGGCGGTATCCCGGAGGGCCTTTTCCAGTTTCTGCTCCTTGTGCATGGCAAGCTCCAGAGCCTTCTGCTCGGTAAAGTCGGAGTTGATTGTTTTGGTCAACGCGATCATCCAGGTCGATTCGTGGTCAGGCGGGGCGTCCATAAACTCGTCGAAATCGGAGATGTCGGCCCCCTTATAGATAGTGTAGAAATGTCCAGCATGTTCGCGTTCCTCTTTTGCAAGGAGTTCAAAGACCCTGATGGCATCAGGGTCTTTCATCCGGGTGGCGCCGAGCTGGTAAAAGTTCATGGCGTTCTTTTCGGTTTGGAGCGATTTCCTGATGGCTTCCTGCACATCGATCTCTTCGAACATTCCCTGCCTCCTTATGGTGATGTACACGTCACATACCGGATAAACGTACCGGATAATCGTGCGATGTCAAACGGATGCGGCAACGAAAAAGCCGCCGGGAGATGATTCCCCGGCGGCTTCTGTACTGCATGCATGGTTACTATCGCTTCACATCACCATCACGCCTGCTGGATTGCCGACAGCTTCCACTGATTCGGCCCGACGGGACGGCTGAAGGTCCAGTACTCCTCAAACTTTACCGGCTCAGTGTCGCTTCCGGCAATGACTTTTCCCGCCTCGTCGGTGGTGTAGTCGAGGATGTTTGCCAGGAACCGGACGGTGAGATAGTCCTTTCCTTCCTCCTGCCACGCCTCGGTGATATCCACTTCCCGCACGGCGATGTTCTCCAGCCGGTTGATGGAGCCCGCAGCCTTGAGCTCGTCGATCTGCTGCCGGAAGGTTACCTGCATCTCTTGAGTCAGGAGGTCGGCCACCGGCGCCAGATCCCGCCGTGTCCAGGCCCCCTGGACGCGGAAGAAGACGTCCTGGGCTGTTTCTTTGAAGCGATTCTCGTCGAAGGCGCCGTCCATCTGGCGGACATGGGCAAGGCCGAAGCTCGTCTCGTCAACAGGAGTGGCTTGCGCGGTTTGGCCGAAGCCGAACTGCTGCGGGGGAGGTTCGACGGTTTCTGCCTGACGCCAGTTCTGCTGTGCGCCGCCGGCGGTCTGGGCAGCTTCACGGCGACGTGAGGCCACGAAGCGGTAAATCAGGTAGAGGATGCCGCCGATGAGGAGAATGTCGAAGATCCCGATGCCGCCACCGGCGCCGGGGCCGGCAAAGCCGAGACTCCGGAAGAGCATGCCGCCGAGGAGGCCGCCAACGACCCCGCCGGCAAGGCCCCGGAGAAAACTCCCTCCCTGCCGCTGGGGCTGGGCCTGGGGAAAGGGTTGCTGTGGCGAAGCCGGGGCAGTCTGGGGGCTCGATGGTGACGGGTTCACCGTGCGGGACGGTGCCTTGTAGGTGCGGGCACCGCGGCTGCCGAAGGAGCGGCCGCCACCGGCGCGGGCATCGGCCTCTTGGTATGCGGCTGCTACGAGGGAGACGGCGAAGGCGATGGTAAAGATTTTGGCAATCCAGCGTTTTTTCATTGGTTCCACCTTTCGAGAAGATCAGTCGACGAATTGTAAGCCAATCTGTCCGGATTTCAAAGGAATTTGGAAAAGCTTCTTGTTGACAGGTACTTAGCCGACAGTGTACAAGGGTAAGCCAAATTTATCCAGGAGGTTTTTATCCGCCCATGAGCTCTGACGGAAATAAGATTATCTACACCATGATGCGGGTTTCCCGGTACTACGACAAGAAGCCGGTCATCAAGGACATTTCACTCTCGTATTTCTATGGCGCCAAGATTGGCGTCCTGGGCCTGAACGGTTCGGGCAAATCGACCCTGTTGCGGATCATGGCCGGGATCGACAAGGACTTCAATGGACAGGCGGTCCTCTCCCCCGGCTATACTGTTGGTTACCTGGAGCAGGAACCGCGGCTCGACGAGGCGAAAACTGTCCGTGAGATCGTAGAGGAGGGATGCCAGGAGACCGTCAACCTCCTGAACGAATTCAACGAGATCACCGCTGCTTTCGCCGATCCCGACGCCGACATGGAAAAACTGCTGGACCGCCAGGCCGCAGTGCAGGAGAAGCTCGATCATCTTGACGCCTGGGACCTGGACTCCCGCCTGGAGATGGCCATGGATGCCCTGCGCTGCCCGCCGAGCGATACCCCGGTGAAGGTCCTCTCCGGCGGCGAGAAACGTCGGGTGGCCCTCTGCCGGCTGCTCCTCCAGAAGCCTGACATCCTCCTCCTCGACGAACCCACCAACCACCTGGACGCCGAGACCGTCGCCTGGCTCGAGCACCACCTCCAAGGCTATCCCGGCACCATCATCGCCGTTACCCATGACCGCTATTTCCTCGACAACGTGGCCGGCTGGATCCTTGAACTGGACCGGGGTGAGGGGATTCCGTGGAAGGGAAACTACTCCTCATGGCTGGAGCAGAAGCAGAATCGCCTCGCCCAGGAGGAGAAGTCAGAGAGCGAGCGACAGAAGACCCTCCAGCGGGAGTTGGAGTGGATCAGAATGAGCCCCAAGGGGCGTCATGCCAAGAGCAAGGCGCGCATCAGCTCCTACGAGCAGCTCCTCTCACAGGAGAGCGAGAAGAGGTCCAAGGATCTCGAAATCTACATTCCGCCCGGGCCGCGGCTCGGCGATATCGTCATTGAGGCGGACAATGTCTCAAAAGCCTACGGCGATCGGCTCCTCTTCGAGGGTATGAGCTTCCGGCTTCCCCCCGGCGGCATCGTTGGCATCATCGGCCCCAACGGCGCCGGCAAAACGACCCTTTTCCGGATGGTCACCGGCCAGGAATCACCTGATTCCGGCACCATCCGCATCGGCGATACCGTGAAAATAGCCTACGTCGACCAGAGCCGCGACGCACTCGACCCGAACAAGAGCATCTGGGAGGAGATTTCCGGGGGACAGGAGACGCTCCAACTCGGCAAGGTCAACGTCAACTCCCGGGCCTACGTGTCACGCTTCAACTTCTCGGGGAGCGACCAGCAAAAGAAGGTGGGGATGCTCTCAGGCGGGGAGCGAAACCGGGTCCACATCGCAAAGATGCTCAAGGAGGGGGGCAACGTCATCCTTCTGGACGAACCGACCAACGACCTTGACGTGAACACCATGCGGGCGCTGGAGGAGGCCCTGGAGAACTTCGCCGGCTGCGCCGTGGTCATTTCCCATGACCGCTGGTTCCTGGACAGGATCGCCACCCACATCCTCGCTTTCGAAGGGGACAGCCTGGCAATCTGGTTCGACGGCAACTATTCCGAGTACGAAGAGGACCGCCGGAAGCGTCTCGGCGCCGCAGCCGACATGCCGCACCGGATCAAGTACCGTCAGCTGACGCGGGTGTAGGGGGGAGTTTGAGAAATGCAGAGGGGGGGCCGGCGGGAAACTGCCGGCTTTTTTTCGTCCAGAACAAAGTTGTTACGATACAGTGCAGACAAAAAAAGAGGGCAACGGATTGTCGCCCTCGGCTCTCTTTATCTATAAGTGGGAAAGCAGTAACGTCTCAGAAGCACGAAACATATGCCGTGCAGAGGCAATCGGCGGGAGGGGCGGGACGTTTTCTGGGCTCGGGTTGCAGGTTTACCGCGTCCATCCACTCTCCGGAGCGCAAATACGACTTGACCAAACCGTCCTTGATGAGTTTACTGAGCTTTGACTCCTGTGCAACGGTGATGGTGTCGTCGGTGCAGCGAACAAGTACAACCATGTCTCTTCCTCCTTTGCGGGAAAGCTCGTGAAAATGCCTTGATCCAAATCACCGTCAGACGCGGGCTGCGCCTGTGCCGGAATATCTCTTCCGGGAACGACAGCTACCCATGCGCCTGTAACGTTCCACCTCCGTTCCCTGGCAATTCAAACAACCCACGTAATTGTATACATAAGAAAATAGTTTGAGTAAAGCAAAATCTATTAGTCTCAATTAATGCTGACGGGCGAGGTTCATAGCGTGTTGGGGCGGTTCGGTATTGCGTTAATCGTCATAGGTTCTCTTGAGGAGATGGGCGATGAGGGCGGCAACGAGCAGTCCACCGACCACCATGGCACCGGCAATTTTACGGCGGCGGTTCCGTTCATCGAGGTTTTCCAGTGTTTGGTTGATGGTGTTCAGTTCCTGCTGGATATGGCTCGACTCGCGTTTTACCTTGGCGGTATCGACTTCGTGAAAGAGGCGGTGATAGCGGTTGCGCAAGGAGAAGAGGCTCTTCTCGTGCCGCTCGGTGTCAACCCCTTCACCCTTGAAGCGCTCGATCTTCCGTTCAATGTCGGTAATGAGCCCTTCGGTCTGCCGCATGGCCTCCTTGATTCCGGCGGCACGGTCATAGGGGTGACAACGGCTACAGCTCTTCTCGTTGATAAGTTCGAGGTTTGCCTTTTTGACTTCGTGAGCTCCGTGGCAGGTGACGCAGGTGGGGCCACCTTTGCCGAGGGCCCTCCCGTGGGCGCTCTTCAGGTAGTCCTCCATGATCCCCGCGTGGCAGCGGCCGCAGAACGCGGGAATGCCGGCTTCCTGGGGCGTCCCCACGAAGCCCCGGGCAGGGCTCATGGCGTTGGCGGCATCGTTCGGGTCTCCGCCATGGCAGCTGTGACACGAGATGCCGTTGTCGGCGTGGATGCTCCCACGCCACGCTTTCACCGGTGCTCCTCCTTTGCCCGGTTGCGGGCCGTGGCACTGGATGCAGACGGTTTCCTCCTGGCCGCGGGCAGCGGGTGAGAGGATAGTCAGCAGGAGAAGCAGAGTACTACAAGCAATGACGCAGAAGCGATTGGTAGCGGATTGTCTCATGAGTAGTGCCCCCAGATCGTCATGCCGATGAAGAGGATAATTCCCCCGATAAAACAGGCGAGGAAGAGGGGTCTTTTGAGGGGGTGCCGTTCCTTTCCCCGATCGATGAAGGGAATGAGTGCCAGGAAGGTCATGGCCGCCCCCTGGACCATGAGGCCCAGGAGTTCGCTGGGGAAGACCTTGAGGGTCTGGTAGTTTGCGAGAAAGTACCATTCGGGCTTGATGTGGGCCGGGGTCTTGAACGGGTCCGCCGGGACGAAGGCGGTTGGTGGGAAGAAGATATAGGGGCTGAAGAAGACGACACAGAAAAAGATCGCCAGATAAATCAGGATGGAAGTGACGTCCTGGAGGAGATAATTGGGAAAGAAAGGGATGCCGCCGGGGTGGGATTCATGGCGGAATTCGTCCCCCTGCCAAGTGCTTTTCGTTTCCTTCTGGCCGAAGGGTGGAGTGGAGACGCCGATCCGCTCCAGCAGAAAGAGGTGTGCCCCGATCAGCGCCCCGATTACAAGGGGCAGTAGCACCACGTGAACAGCAAAGAACCGCCCCAGGGTGTGGGGTCCCACGAGCTTTCCACCCCGGAGAAATTCCACCAGATACTGGCCGATGACTGGAATGGCACCGGCGCTGTTGGTGGCCACGGTGGTGGCCCAGAAGGAGAGCTGGCTCCAGGGGAGGAGGTAGCCGGTGAGCGATATCCCCAGGACCAGGTTGAAAAGGATGAAGCCGGTCACCCAGTTCAGTTCCCGGGGGCTCTTGTGGCTCCCCATAAAGAGAGCCGACAGCATGTGGAGGAGCAGGACCGCTACCATCATGTTGGAACCCACGGCGTGGCACATGCGGATCAGCCAGCCGAAGTGGACATCGTTCATGATGTAGGTGACGCTCTTGAACGCTTTCTCCGCGTCAGGGACGTAGTAGATGAGAAGGAGGATGCCGGTGACCACCTGGATGCCGAAAATAACCAGGAGCACACTGCCGAGGGAGTACCAGGCGTTGATGGAGCGGGGAAGGAGGTAGCCGGTGAGACGTTTTTCAACCAGCTCATCCACGCCGAGTCTGACATTGAGCCAGTGGTAGATGCTCTTCAAAGGAGACATATCCCCTCCTAACCTACGGTTACAACGCCGTTGGCGACGGTGATCGGGAGTTTAGCCAGGGGCTTTGGTGGTGGGCCGGAGATGACAGCCCCGTCGGGGGTGAAGCGGCCGGCGTGGCAGGGACAGAGGAAATTTTGTTTTTCGTTTTCCCACTGGACGATGCATCCCAGGTGGGTACAGATGGCTGAAAGGGCAACGAGTTCCCCACTCTGTTTTCTGATGACAACGCCTGTCGTGCCGCGATAGTCGAAGATCTTCGCTCCGTCTGGTGGGATTTCCGTTTCGGGAAAGGTTACTTTCCCGCCGGTTTCATCGATTGAACGCGGGGCAAGATAGCTGAGAAGGGGATACGCTGTGGCAGCGGTCCCCGCAGCTGCAAGCCCCCCGAGGCAAATGCCGAGGAATTTCCGTCTGCTGGTGGTCTGCATGAACCCTCCGGTCAAAGCTGTATTCGCGCTAAAGTATAAACCGTAGCCGCGACTTTGCAATCCCCCCATGGGTGCAGGGTTGACGCCACTTTTCGCTTGATTTGCCCCACCTGTTTACATTACCCTTTATTGAATTAACCATCTATGTACGCACAGGAGGGATGCATGCCGTTCAGTGAGCCGGGCAAGACGAAATTCCAGGTTGACCTGCGCCGCCATCTGCGCAATCAGGGGATCTGCGACAACCTCATCCACCTTATCTGCGAGATTGCCGAGGCGGGCAAGTACGTAATCAACGCGGTTCGTACCGGTGACCTTGGGGTGGCGGGTACGTCAAACCTCTATGGCGAAGAACAGCTTGCCCTGGACGTCCTTTCGGACCGGATCATCAGAAAACGGCTCATCCATTCCGGCGTTGTCTGTAACATCGCTTCCGAGGAGATGGACGAGATCTTCCAGGCCCAGGCCGATGCAGACGGGCTCTACTCAGTGGCTTACGATCCCCTCGACGGTTCGTCTCTCGTGGACGTGAACCTGGCGGTCGGAACCATCGTCTCCATCTACGAAGGATGTAACCTGCTCCAGAAGGGGCGCAACCAGGTGGCGGCCCTGTACATCCTCTACGGTCCGCGGGTGTCGCTGGTCTACTCTGTTGGCAAAGGGGTGCACGAGTTCACCATGAACCACCTGATGGAGTACACACTTTCGCGCGAAAATATTGTCATGAAGCCGGAAGGGGATATGTATTCACCCGGCGGCCTGCGCAACAAGTACCAGGAGGGGACTGAGAAGTTCGTTCGCTATCTGGAGGAGAAGGGGGCCAAGCTCCGTTACTCCGGCGGCTTTGTCCCCGACATCAACCAGGTTATCATGAAGGGGAAAGGAATCTTCATGTACCCGGCCCTCAACGGCTCCCCCAACGGCAAGCTCCGGCTCCTCTTCGAGCTCAATCCCATGGCATTTCTGGTTGAAAACGCAGGGGGCGCCGCCACCGACGGAAAGCAGTCGATCCTTGACCTGGAGCCCCAGTCCCTCGACCACCGGGCGCCGGTCTACATCGGTTGCAAGGCCGAAGTGGCGAAGGCGATGGAATTTGTCAGCGGCAACTGACATCGATTTCGACTTACAGCGAGGCATTCATGGAAGAAAACGCGAAACCGCAGCGACTCTGCACCGAAATCCAACTCTTTGACCTGTGCGACAAGGGACCAGTCGATGTCTGCGGCCACCGCGACGGGCGCTACTGCACCAAGGGGGACATTCTTGCCCGGTTCGAGGCAATTGCTGACGACGACCGTTCCCCCGAGCAGTATTTCGCCGAGGAGCTCGACGAGACCGAAGGTGCCGACGACCTGGGGTACGACGAGGCGTTTGGCGTGGATGAGTACGGTGAAGAGGACGAGGATTAGGCTCAATCAGCGTTTCGCGCAACTGTTGCAGCACTGGGGCCGTCCGATCTGGGCGGCCTTTTTATTTGGTATATGCAAAAGAAAGAGAAGCTGGGTATCGAGTGGGAGTAGTACGTGAAAGTGCAACGCAGATGCGTTAACGGGTGATGAAGGTTTTCCTGCCCACGTCTTCCCATCGCTTGCGGGGGATTGAAAGGAAGATATCGGCAATCTGAGGATCAAACTGGGTTCCGCGACAGCGCGCCACTTCACTGATGACTGCATCGAAGGGAAGCGCCTTGCGGTAGGGCCTGTCGGACGTCATGGCGTCGAGGGTGTCGACGAGGGTGAAGATGCGGGCACCAAGGGGAATGTCGTGTCGACGTAACCCCTTGGGGTAGCCGCTGCCGTCGAACCGCTCGTGGTGGGCGAAGACCATCTCTGCCGGTCCCTTGAGGAACCTGATGCCCGAGAGGATGTCGTAGCCCAGTTGGGGATGGAGCCTCATCTCTGTCCATTCACCTTCGTCTAGCTTGGCCGGTTTGAGGAGGATATTGTCGGAGATACCGATCTTGCCGATATCGTGCAGAAGCGCACCCCGCGCCATGACGCTTAAATCGCTCTCCGGTATGCCCATGGTTTTCCCGAGGAGCATGGTATAGCCCATGACCCGCTCGGAGTGGGAGCCCGTCTCCTTCTCGCGGGCATCCAGTGCCCGCACCAGCGCCGTCAGGGTGTGATTGTAGGCAAGGTTTAGGTCTTCCATGGCCGTCCGGATCTGACGGGTCTGCTCTTCGACCTTCTTCTCCAGGTTGGCCTGATACTCCCGGTTCTCGATGAGAAGGCGCTGCTGCTCCAGGGAGTTGCGGATGGTCAGGAGCACCCGGTCAATCTCGAACGGCTTGAGGATATAGTCGTAGGCCCCCAGGTGGATGCACTTCATGGCCGTTTCCGTGTCGCTGATTGCCGTGACCATAAGCACCACGGTTTCCGGGCTCAGGGCCTTGAGTTCCTGTAGCAAGTCGACTCCCGAGCGTCCCGGCATCATGATGTCGAGGATCGCCAGATCTACCCTGTTGTTCAGGAGGACTTCACGCGCCTCTTCTGCGCTGCCGGCTTGGAAACATCTGTATCCCTCACGGGAAAGGGCGGTGACCATGAGGTCCCTGATCATCTCTTCGTCATCGACAGTCAGGATGGTAGCGTTCACGGCGGTTCCTCTCTCGCTTTTGATAAATAGTCACCCGATCTTCGAGGACATCGCGCACCTGGCTGCCCAGAACGTCGGGCGTGAAGGGCTTGCTGATGAAGGTGAATGAGTGAAGCGCTTTCTGGCAGGAGAGGGGCGGCATCGTCAGGATATGAGATCAGGCCGCCGTGTGGCTTTTTTTGAACTTGTGCTGGTACATCCGTTTGTCGGCAAGCTTCAGGGTTTCCTCCAACCGGTCCCCTTTGGAGGCGGTGGCCGCTCCGAACGACATGCTGAGCGCGAAGGAGACGTCGGACGAATTGCTGGCCTCGATCTTGGACATCACGCGCGCAAGAGCTTCTTCCACGACCACGGCATCGGCGGTGGGAAGGAGAACAGCGAACTCGTCGCCGCCAATTCGCGCGACGACGTCTTCGGCCCGAAAGGCCCCCTTGAGCATCAGGGCTGCCCGGGTTATCAGATCGTCACCTGCCGCGTGACCGAGGGTGTCATTGACGTACTTGAGTTTATCGATGTCGCTGACGACGATGCTCACCGGGAACTGGCGCCCCTGCTCGAGCCGCTCCAGTTCCTCCTGGAAATAGGCCCGGTTGTAGAGGCCGGTCAGTGGATCGTGGGTGCTCATGTAGCGCAGCTTTTCCTCGGTCTGTTTCCGCTCGGTAATATCGAGGATCGTGCCGACAAGCCCGCCGAGGGTGTTGTCGATGTTGTTGAAGGTGGCCTTGTAGAAGATGACATCATGGAGCGCACCATCGGCGAAGGAGATGGAGCTTTCGTAGATCTGGGTGCCCCCGTGCTGGAAGAGTTCCTGGTCGGTTTCGACGAACCGCTCGGCAAGGGACTTCGAGGCCAGGTCAGTCATGGTTTTGCCGACTATCTGGTGTTGGGGAATGCCGGAAAATGACTCGAAGGCTTTGTTGCAGCCGAGAAAGACCCCGTTGGGGTCCTTGAAGTAGATGGGGGCCGGGATGGAGTCGATGAGCACCTGCCTGAAGTGGAGCTGTTCCCGCAGATTCCGCTCCGCCTGGCGGCGCTCTTCGCGTATGTCTACCTCACGCAGTTCCCGGCGTATGGCGGGGATGAGGCGGGCAAGGTCACCCTTCATGATGTAATCGTGGGCACCGGCCTTCATGGCCTTTACCGCCTCGATCTCGCCGATTCTGCCGGAAACGATGATGAACGGGAGGTCCAGGTTCAACTCCTGAAGAATAGTGAGAGCAGCCACCGCATCGAACTGGGGCATGAAGTAGTCGGACAGGACAATGTCCCACCGCTCCCGGTTCAGCGCCTTGCGAAGGGGCTCTTCAGCATCAACCCGCTCGAAGCTTATTTCGTATTCCTTCTTGAGCGCCCGAACGAGGAAGAAGCAGTCGTCTTCGGAATCTTCAATTATGAGAACACGCAATGGGGGATTCAAGTGAGCGTCTCCACTTTATACATAAGTAAGAAAAAACTGGTTGGGATCAGGTTTCGACTTCTCCTGCAATAGCGGAAACCGGCTTTGCACGCCCTTCGGGGCGACGAGGTCAGGTCTCAAACGATTGCAACTCTATACTAATAACACCGTACATGCCATTTGGCAAATGGTGGGAGCTATGCTATATGGATAGCGACAGTTTTTTTGTGAGGCGCGGAGGACGGACATGATCGCATCGTGGCTGGCAGTTTCCCTGAAATCGTTTTGCATGGCCGCTCTTCTGGCAGTCGTCATGGTTCTGGCGACCCACAGTGAGCCGCTGGCCCAGGCCACTCCCTCTGACATCGTCACGCAGGGAGAGTTCGCTGCCTATCTCGTTCGGGAACTGGGGTGGCAGGCCGGGCTCCCCGCCGAACCCAAGACTGCCGATTATCTTGCGGTCCTGAGTGGAAAGCGCACCTTCCGCTTTGAGGCCGAAGACGTCTTCAATACCCAGGGAGACAGCGTCACTGTTCGCAACTATCCGCTCCACGGACCATTCTCGGGAACGGGTTGGCTCAGTGGAACCGCCATGCCGACCACGGTCCGCTTTTCGGTCTTTCTTCCGCGTGGGGGGGAGTATCTGTTGAAGGTCGTGTTACGAGGAGACGGCCAGCGCTGGCTGGCTGGGGACCGGGAACTCACGGTGAAAACCGGCGGCAGCCTCCGCGAGGCAGAGGCCGGGACGGTGCTACTCAATGCCGGGGTGCAGGAGATCTTGGTACAACTTCCTCCCGAAGGGGGAGTCGATGCCTTTACCCTTCATGCAGTCGGGGACCATCCGGCCATTGAGCCCCTTGAAGGATGGCGCCCCGACGCACCCCTTTCCTGGGGTGACTACGCTGAAACCATCGCAGCCGCCCTCGATCTGGAGAAGGGGTTTTCTGCCAGCGGGGCAAGTCGTCCCCGGATCGTGAGTTTCCACAATGGCGCAACCCTCCCCTCAACGGCTGTAGCGACCACGGCCGACTATCTGGGTGCCCATGTGGCCCCGACGTGGGTGAGGGCTGGGTCGGGCGGAGCACTAATCGATCTCCCCCTCGATATACCTGTTACCGGCGTATATGCTGTTCGTGTACGTCTCCTCGGTGAGACACTCATCACTGATTTCAATGGAAAACATATGCAATTGAAGGGAAAACCGTACCTTGACTGGTATGACATCGGGGTTCTGCGTCTGCAGAAAGGGACCCATATCCTGAAAGTCCAGCTTCCTTCCCTTGGGGGTGCCGACGCAGTTGAGATCTCCAGTCGCCCATCGTCTCCGGCGGATTATCTGTCTGCACTTGGCCTTGGAAACATGAAACCGAAGGCGACGATTTCGCGCGCCGAACTCGAAGCCCAGCTCCGCAAGGACCTGAGCCGCATCCGTCCATCACGCTAGGGGGCAGGGTGACCGCGAGGCCCCTTCTTCTTCCGCTCCTCGGGATGATGACAGGGCTCGCCTCTGCCCATCATTTCAGCTTAATAATTCCTGATCTGTTCCTTCCTCTGCTCTTAGCCGCTTCGCTAGGGACAGTTTTCCTCAGAAGCCGCATCCCGTTCGCGCTCCTCCTTGCCCCTACTTTTTTCGTCTGGGGGAGCGCGTCCCTGAAGCCTTTTCTCACCCCTTCGCACCCGCTGCATCACCTTGTGCGTTCCGCCCCCCAGGAACCGGTCATCGTGGAAGGGGTTGTCTGCGCCCGCCCCGAGGTTGATGGAACAGGTTCGCGGCTCATTGTGGAAG
The DNA here is from genome assembly GCA_905339345.1 of Geobacteraceae bacterium. Classification (GTDB taxonomy): domain Bacteria; phylum Desulfobacterota; class Desulfuromonadia; order Geobacterales; family Geobacteraceae; genus Geobacter. The sequence goes on from CAJPFF010000176.1 coordinate 12,056, forward strand.
TGGAGCGGTTTCTCCGAGACGGAAAACCCGTTCCCGCCACCGGCCGTCTCCTTGTTTTTATCCGGGAGGGAAGGGGAGGCGTACTGACCGGCGACCGGGTGAGGTTCGAAACCCGGATCCGTCAGCCGTTAAATTTCGGACTGCCGGGGGAATTCGACTACCGCCGCCACCTGGCTTACCGGGAGATATTTGCCACGGCTTCGGTACGGAGTGCGGACGACATACTACTTATGCGCGAGGCGGTTGCGTACCCTGTCCAGCGCTGGTTTGACCGCCTCGCCGCGGAGCTTGGCAATTTCATCGGCAGCCGGTTCCCCGCCGAAGGTGGAGTTCTTCGGGCGATCCTCGTGGGTGAGCGGGGGTATGTCTCCGATGGAATTGAAGATGCCTATGCCCGCGCCGGCGTGAACCACATTCTCTCCATCTCCGGCTTTCACGTGGGAGTAATTGCCCTTACCATCCACTATCTCCTCTTGCGTCTTCTGGCGCGGTCGGAATTTCTCGCCCTGCGCCTGAATCTTCGTCACACCGTCCTTGTTGCCACGCTCCCTCCCGTCGTGTTTTATCTCTTCCTTGCCGGCCTTGCTCCGGCCACGGTCCGCTCAGTGGTAATGATCGTCGTTGTCACGCTGGCGTTCATCCTCGAACGGGAAACTGATCCTCTCAACACCCTCATGGTAGCCGCGTTCGGCATTCTGATGGTCACTCCCCAGGCACTGTTCGACATTTCATTTCAGCTCTCCTTTCTCGCCATTTGGGGAATGCTGCTGCTGATTCCGCTCTGCATGGAGCCGTTTTCCAGCGTCAGGGAAGGCGTAACGAAAAAGCTCCTGCTGTTCGTTGCCGCTTCGGCCGCAGCTACCATGGTGACCATGCTTCCGGTCGTCCATACCTTTCACCGGGCATCGGTCGCCGGTCTCATTGGCAATTTCGTGGCGGTCCCTCTGCTGGGTTACGGTGCAGTAGTGGCAGGTTTTGCCGCTCTTCCGCTGATTTCTGTCCTTCCGGGAGCGGCTGAGTTTCTTCTCGGAGTTGCGGCGTGGTTTGTCAGGGTATCCGACGGTATTATCACTGTGGTGGCCCGAATTCCTCCTCTGCCAGTGCGAAGCGTCACCCTCACCGACCTGGTCGTGCTCTACCTGGGCCTCCTTGCCCTCTCGCTCACCAAGGGAACGCGGACCCGACTTGCCCTTTGTACGGGGTCTGTGGGACTGATCCTCATGCTCCACCTGCCGGCACAGGCAGATTCACCGGGCAAACTCACGGTGACCTTCTTCAGCGTTGGCCAAGGTGAATCGACCCTTATCACGTTTCCCGACGGCAAGCGGATGCTCGTTGATGGCGGCGGTTCCCTCCACGAGGGGGGAATGGACGTGGGTGAGCGGCTCCTGGCTCCCGCCCTCTGGAGCTTGGGGGTAGACCGACTCGATGTCGTCGTTCTGACTCACCCCCATCCCGACCACATCAAGGGGCTTGTTTCGATAGCGTCGCAGTTCCCCATCGGCGAGTTCTGGGAGAGCGGCGTCACGACTCCATTCGGCGACCATGGGGAGCTGAGGGCGGTTCTCGCCGAGCGTGGAGTTCCTGTTCGCCGCATTACTTCGTCATCGCCCCCCCTGGCCATCGGCACCGTCCGGATTGAGCCCCTGGCACCGGCTTTCCGGCCCCCTGCGGAACCGGAGTGTGACCAGAACGACGATTCCCTCGTGTTCAGGCTTGAATACGGAAACTTCAGCACGCTTTTCACCGGCGACATCGGCCGCAATGCCGAGGAGCGTCTCCTGGCCGATCCGGTGAAGCTCCGCTGCACGGTCCTCAAGGTATCCCACCATGGCAGCCGGCACTCCTCGTCGCCCCGTTTTCTCGATGCCGTTTCACCCCGGCTGGCGCTTATCTCGGCCGGGGTCAGGAACAGTTTCGGCCTTCCTTCACCCGAGACCCTTTCCCGGCTCCAAGAACGTGGAGTAGCGGTCTGCCGCACCGACCTGAACGGGACGATCGAAGTTGCCAGCGATGGAATGGGATATACGGTCCGAACCTTCTCGGACGGGCATTTTCATTGACAAGCCACCCCTTTTGTTTGATAGTTTTATGGTTTATGGCGCGGTCGTTCCGCAATTTCACCTCATCAGGAGTTCCTTTCCATGGAAAGAATCCTCGTTGTCGAAGATGACCGCTTCTTCCGGCAGATGTATGCCGACCTCCTCAAGGAAGGAGGATATGAGGTAGATACCGTGGCCTCCGGCGACGAGGCTCTGCATCTTCTCGACAGAAACGACTATCAGCTTGTCGTTACCGACCTGGTTATGCCCGGCATGAACGGTATCGAACTCCTCACGCGGGTCAAGCAGCAGACCCCCACCGTGGACGTCATCCTCGTGACCGGCCACGCGAATCTCGAAACGGCTGTCCTGGCCCTGAAAAGCGGCGCCAGAGACTACATCCTCAAACCCTTCAATCACGAGGAATTCAAGCATACCGTGGCCCTCTGTTTCGAGCAGCGCCGGCTTATCAACGAGAACTTCGAACTGAAAGAGCTTCTGAACCTCTTTCAGGTGGGGCAGAATATCGCCAACTGCATCGATATGGAGCGACTCTCTGCAGTGGTGTTTGATTCTCTGGCAAAAGAGGTTGGCGCTGACAGGGCCATTGGGTTGTTTCGTCAAAAGGAAGGCCAGTTGGCTCTCAAGGAGTTCAAGGGATTCGACGAGGAAACTGCGCAGAAGATTGCCGAAGCGGTCCGGGATAATTTCTGCACTGAGGCTGACAGCTGTCCGGTTTATAAAACGATCAATGCGGCAGCGCTTGTACCCGGTGCAGAATTCGACGGTCTGGAGCTTGTCGAAGGGTTGCTTCTTGCCATTCGCTCCAAATCGGCGGTCCAGGGGGTGGTTGTTCTCTTCAATAACCCAGGGAAGCACCTTCCCGTCGACTTCAAGCTGAAGAGTATTCAGTTTCTCCTGGAGCAGTCGACTCTTGCCTTCGAGAACGCTGGCAGGTACTCAAGCGCCAGGGATATGCTCTACATCGACGAGCTTACCGGGCTTTTCAACTACCGCTATCTGGACATATCCCTCGACCGGGAGGTGAAGCGGGCCGACCGTTTCGGCTCTACGGTATCCATGATCTTTATCGATTTGGACCTCTTCAAGGGGGTAAACGACACCCATGGCCACCTGGTGGGGAGCCAAGTGCTTACCGAGGTGGGGATGCTCCTCAAGAAGTCGGTCCGTGAAGTCGATATCGTCATCCGTTATGGTGGTGACGAGTTCACTGTCATGCTCGTGGAAACGGGGGAAAAGGGTGCCGCCACCGTGGCGGAGAGGATTCGCCGCTCCATAGAGGACCACACGTTCCAGGCTGCCGAAGGACTCAACATCCGGCTTACCGCCAGCCTTGGCTACGCCTGTTATCCCGCCGACACCCAGTCGAAGCTGGAACTTCTCGAGCTGGCCGACAAGGCCATGTACCGGGGGAAGGAAGAGGGCAAGAACTGTGTGTTCAGGGCCACTGCAATCCGTTGAATTTGCTACTGTTCTAGTAATTAATTAAGGAGTAGGTAAGTACATGATCACTGGTATCAAGGGTTTCAATGATATTCTTCCCGGGGAAGTAGAGCGGTGGCAGCACATCGAGGCGACTGCCCGTCGGGTTTTTGGACTCTACGGTTTCGCAGAGATTCGTATTCCCATTCTCGAAAAAACCGACCTTTTCCGTCGCTCCATTGGTGACACTACCGACATTGTGGAAAAGGAGATGTATTCCTTTGTCGACAAGGGGGAGAATGCAGTCACCATGCGCCCCGAGGGGACCGCGAGCGTCATGCGGGCCTACATCGAGCACAAGCTCTATGCCCAGGATCCGGTGGCCAAGCTCTATTATATGGGCCCCATGTTTCGCTACGAGCGCCCACAGAAGGGGCGCTACCGCCAGTTCCACCAGATAGGCGCCGAGGTAACCGGTGTTACCGACCCCAAGGTGGACGCCCAGGTTCTGACCATGCTCTGCCATTTTTTCGCAGAACTGGGCCTTTCGGAACCGACGCTGCAGATAAATTCCCTCGGCTGCCCCGAGTGCCGGCCCGTGTATCGGGAGACACTGAAGACCTTCCTCCGCGAACGACTCGACCAGCTCTGCGACGACTGCAAGCGGCGGTACGAGACAAACCCGCTCCGGGCCCTTGACTGTAAATCGGCCCACTGCAAGGAGGCAACCGCCGGCGCTCCGGCCATGCTCGACCACCTCTGCGCCGGCTGCGACGACCACTTTGCCGCCACCCGCCGCCACCTGGAACGTGCCGGCACTATTTACGCCATCAACAACCGGATGGTTCGGGGCCTCGACTATTACACCCGCACCACCTTCGAGCTGGTCACGGGCCTTCTCGGTGCCCAGAGCGCCGTGGCTGCCGGCGGCCGCTACGATGGACTCATCGCCGATCTGGGTGGTCCTGCCATTTCCGGCATTGGCTTCGCCATGGGGGTCGAGCGGGTAGCTCTTCTGTTGGGCGGACAGGAGTTCGCACGGCGTCCCGACCTCTTTATCGCTGCCCTAGGAGGCGAGTCACAGGACGAAGCATTCCGGCTCATGTGCGGCCTCCAGCGTCTCGGCGTGTCGGTGGAAATGGACTACGAAGGGAAGAGTCTTAAGAGCCAGATGCGTCGCTCCGACAAATTCAACGCCCGTTTCACGCTCATTATCGGCGGCGATGAATTGGTGAATGGAAAGGCCGTGCTCAAGGCCATGGACACCGGTACCCAGGGTGATGTGGTCCTTGATCCCGCTGTCATAGCGGAACAGATAAGGTGATGATTTGGGGGCAGGATTGCGGACACGCTTCCTTGCCCCCTCGCCGTTTACAACCCCACGTCCCACCCATAAACTCCACTTAAAGCAATTGACAACCCACCACAAAGATTGTATACAGTATCCATTTCCCCCACACCGCATCATCGTGCCAACATCTCGAAATAACGATTGATTCAAGAAGTAAAATCACAGGAGGAATGGAAAATGATCGAAGCCTATCTCGCCCACGAAGCCGAACGAAAGGCGCAGGGGATCCCGGCGCTGCCGCTCAACCCGGAGCAGACCGCCGAACTGTGCAATCTGCTTGGAAACCCTCCTGCCGGCAAGGAGGAGTTCCTTCTGAACCTGTTGAAAGAGCGTGTCTCCCCCGGTGTCGACCCCGCCGCAAAGGTCAAGGCTGCCTTCCTGGCCGAGATCGTCAAGGGATCCAAGAAGTCGCCGCTGGTTTCAAAGGTTGATGCGGTCCGCATCCTCGGCACCATGCTCGGTGGCTATAACGTTGGTCCGCTGGTGGATGCCCTGAAGGATGCCGAACTGGCCAATGAGGCTGCCTGCGCCCTCTCCGGCATGACCCTGGTGTATGACGGATTCGATCAGGTGGTTGAACTTTCCAAAAGCAACGCGGCCGCCAAGAAGGTGCTGGAGTCCTGGGCAAATGCCGAGTGGTTCACCAACCGCCCCGGCGTGCCCGAGACCATCAAGGTCAAGGTATTCAAGGTCGAAGGCGAAATCAACACCGACGACTTCTCGCCGGCCGGCGACGCCTGGAGCCGCCCCGATATCCCGCTTCACGCCCTGGCCATGGGCAAGACCCGCTTCCCGAACCGCCTGGCCCAGATCGCCGAGTGGCGCGCCGCCGGCAACCAGGTGGCCTTCGTGGGCGACGTTGTCGGTACCGGTTCTTCTCGCAAGTCTGCCTGTAACAGCGTGCTCTGGCACATGGGCCAGGACATCCCCTGCGTTCCCAACAAGAAGACCGCCGGCGTCATCATCGGCGGCGTCATCGCTCCGATCTTCTTCAACACCGCCCAGGATTCAGGTGCGCTCCCCCTCAAGGCGGATGTCACTAAAATGAATGATGGTGACGTGATCACCATCAACACCGCCAAGGGTGAGATAACCAACGAGAAGGGTGAGGTCATCTCCACCTTCAAGATCAGCCCCAATACCCTGGCTGACGAGTTCCGCGCCGGCGGCCGCATTCCGCTCATCATCGGCCGCGCCGTGACCGAGAGGGCCCGCAAGGCTCTGGGCCTGGGCGCTACCGACGTATTCACCCTGCCGGTAAACCCGCAGCCCAAAGCTAACCAGGGCTACTCACTGGCCCAGAAGATGGTCGGCAAGGCCTGCGGCGTGGCGGGCGTTCTCCCCGGTACCGCATGCGAGCCGAAGATGACCACTGTTGGCAGCCAGGACACCACCGGCCCCATGACCGCCGACGAGCTAAAGGAACTGGCCTGCCTTAAGTTCCTCTCCCCCATGTTCATGCAGTCCTTCTGCCACACCGCCGCCTACCCGAAGCCGGCGGACGTGAAGATGCACAAGAACCTTCCCGGCTTCATCATCGAGCGGTGCGGCGTACCCCTCAAGCCGGGCGACGGCGTTATCCACTCCTGGCTGAACCGCCTGCTCCTCCCCGACACCGTCGGCACCGGCGGCGACTCCCACACCCGCTTCCCCATCGGCATCAGCTTCCCGGCCGGTTCCGGCCTCGTTGCCTTCGCCGGCGCCATGGGCTTCATGCCACTTGACATGCCCGAGTCAGTGCTTGTCCGCTTCAAGGGCAAGCTGAACCCCGGCATCACCCTGCGGGACGCGGTTAACGCCATTCCCTACTGGGCCATCAAGCAGGGCAAGCTCACCGTCCCCAAGAAGAACAAGATCAACATCTTCAACGGTCGCATTCTGGAAATGGAAGGACTCCCCGACCTGACCGTCGAGCAGGCCTTCGAGCTGACCGACGCCGCTGCCGAGCGTTCTGCCGCTGCGGGCTGCATCCAGCTCTCCAAGGAATCGGTTGCCACCTATCTGCGCTCTAACGTAGCCCTCATGAAGAAGATGATTGCTGACGGATACCAGGATGCCCAAACCCTGCAGAACCGCATCGACGCCGTCAATGCCTGGCTGGCCAAGCCCGAACTGCTGGAGGCAGACAAGAACGCCGAGGCAACCGGTGCTTATGCCGACGTGATCGAGATCGACCTGGCCGAAATCACCGAGCCGATTCTGGCCTGCCCGAACGACCCGGACGACGTGAAACTTCTTTCCGAAGTGGCCGGCACCCCGATCCAGGACGTCTTCCTCGGCTCCTGCATGACCAACATCGGCCACTTCCGTGCTGCTGCCGAAATCTGGCGCGGCCTCAAGTTCAACCCGAGCGTCCGCACCTGGATCTGCCCGCCGACCCGCATGGATCAGCAGCAGCTGAAGGATGAGGCCTACTTCTCGGTCTACAGCGCCTTCGGTGCCCGCATCGAAATCGCCGGTTGCTCCCTCTGCATGGGTAACCAGGCCCGCGTGCCCGATGGGGTGAACATGTTCTCCACCTCCACCCGTAACTTCGACGACCGGATCGGCGACGGCGCCAAAGTATACCTCGGTTCCGCCGAACTGGGGGCGGTTGCCGCCACCATGGGTAAACTGCCGACGGTTGCCGAGTTCATGGCGGCTTACAAGGAGAAGGTCGAGCCGAAGAAGGATGCCATCTACAAGTATCTGCAGTTTGATGAGATGCCGGAGTACAAGTAGTCTCAGCGCCTCATGCTGAAAAGCTTGAGGCAGAGATACTGAAAACGTGAAATGAGACCCCTGTTCGGACTAGCCCGGGCGGGGGTCTTGATTTTTACGGAAGCATTACTGAACCATTTATGAGGACTTGCCTTTATCCCGTTTCCGGATAGAGTAAGCACATGGCTCAGGAAGAAGGAGGGGAAGATGGCGGATCGGATCGGTCCGGACCTGCCGGTTGTCAACGGGAGGGTGTATCACCTTAGATCGGCTTATCGGTATGCACACCCACCGAGAACTTCAGGATTTCCTCGACACGGACTTCGAGACGGGAAGCAACCTGAGGCATCCCGGGTTCCTCCAGCCCCGGCACGAATCCGTCAAGGATCGCCGTATCGGTGATCTTTTCCACCACGCCGAGAAACTGGTAGCCGTTACGGCCATCGGGCGTGGTTACCGCTACGGAGACTCTGGGGTTTCCTTTCACATTACGGAGAGTCTCAGGACAACACCATGATTCGAAGACGATGCGATCGGGTTCTTCGACCCGCACGTTCTCCCCGGCAGCCACATGGGGAACGCCCTGCAACGTCGCCGATGCGACAAAAGCAATACCTCTCTCCTCCACGAATTTCTGTACCGTCTCAGGTATCATGATTTTTCCTCTATCATTGCGTGTTCCTTCTTCAGACGATCCGGCAAGATCAAGTATAGGGCTCCATCAGGCAATTACAAGGAACAGACGTACTCTCCCCCCGAAGCGAGGAGTATGCAATCAGGGTAAGTGGAGAACATGACTTGACCTTTGAGCCGAGTCTGATTCACTTGACAGTAGTTACCCAATGTTGAGGGTACAACACACTACGGAATCGAAAGGGAGACGAGACATGAAAGGAAACGAGAAGGTCATCGAGCACCTGAACGCACGCCTGGCTGAAGAGTTGACCGCCGTGAATCAGTACTTCGTGCATGCCGAGATGTGTGAGAACTGGGGGTACGAGCGGCTTCACGCCATGATCCGCAAGCGTGCAATCGACGAGATGAAGCACGCGGAAAAGCTAATCGCCCGGATCCTGTTCCTTGAAGGAAGACCGATCGTCAACAACCTGAACAAGATGCACATCGGCGACGAAGTTCCCAAAATGCACGAAAACGACCGGCTTGCAGAGGAGTCGGCCATCAAGGGGTACAACGAGAGCATCCGGCTGGCGGTGGAGGTGGGAGACAACGGAAGCAGAGAATTGCTGGAAGCGATCCTGAAGGATGAAGAGGAACATATCGACGATCTGGAGGCTCAACTCGACCAGATCCGGCAGATGGGTCCACAGAACTATCTCGGTGAGCAGATCGACTAGACGGGACCGGCATGCATCTCATCCAGATCCTGTTGCCGCTCTACGACAATGGTGGCACCCCCTTTCCCCAAGAGGAATTTCTGCGGGTCCGGGATGAACTGGCGGAGCGATTCGGCGGCATCACCACCTTTGTGCGCTCTCCGGCAAGGGGGCTGTGGAAGGGATCGCCGACCACAACGGTCCAGGATGACATCGTCATTTACGAGGTGATGACGGAGCTCCTGGACCGTATGTGGTGGCGAGGGTATCGGCAGGAACTGGCGGAGCGGTTCCGCCAGGAGGTGCTGATCGTCCGGTCGAGCGAGGTGCAGCTGCTCTAGCCATGAACAAAATCCTCTCCCACGCCATCGTCACCCTGTTTCTCTGTGGCGATATCATGTCAGGCCGGGGAATAGACCAGATCCTTCCTTACTCTGCTCCTCCGCAGCTCTTCGAGCCTTACGTGCGGGACGCACGGCGCTACGTGGAGCTGGCGGAGCAGTTCAATGGGGCGATTCCCCGCAAGGCCGACTTTACCTACGTATGGGGCGACGCTCTGGCGGAACTCCGCCGCCGCAAGCCGGATGCCAGGATCGTCAACCTGGAGACGAGCATAACGGCAGGCGGGGAGCCATGGCTTGGCAAGGGTATCCACTATCGGATGCATCCGGGCAATGTTTCTCTTCTCAGTACTGCGGGGATCGATGTCTGTTCCCTGGCCAACAACCATGTCATCGACTGGGGCTACGGAGGGCTTGCAGAAACCCTCGAAACCCTCCGCAAGGCGCGGATACGGACAGCCGGTGCGGGGCGCACCCGTACCGAGGCCGAGACCCCGGCAGTGGTGGAGGTGAGAGGGAAGGGGAGGGTCATCGTCTTTTCCTTCGGTGCTGAGTCGAGCGGCATCCCCGAGAAGTGGGCGCCATTGTCCGACCGCCCCGGTGTGAATCTCCTGCCTGACCTGTCAGAGGCAGCCGCCAGCCGCATAGGGGCAAAGGTGCGCGCCATGAAGCGGCCGGGGGATGTGGTGGTGGCCTCGATCCACTGGGGAGGCAACTGGGGATACGATATTTCCAGCAGACAGCAGCGGTTTGCCCATCTTCTACTGGACAGAGGCGGCGTCGACCTGATCCATGGGCATTCGTCCCACCACGCGAAGGGGATCGAAGTGTATCAGGGAAAGTTGATTCTCTATGGTTGCGGCGATCTCATCACCGACTATGAGGGAATAGGGGGGTACGAGGAATTTCGTGGCGACCTGGGACTTATGTATTTTGTCCGGGTCGACACTGAGACGGGAAAGCTCGCCGGTCTTGAAATGGTGCCGATGCAGATGAGGAAGTTCAGGCTCAACCGGGCATCTCGGCGGGATGCAGCATGGCTCAGGGATACCCTTAACCGGGAAGGAAAACGCCTCGGCACACGGGTGGAGTTGCAGGACGATGGCATCCTCGTGCTGCGTTGGGCGAAGGAGCTGATTGTATCGGCAGATCCTGCCTGAACTACAACAGATAGCCACGAACAAAAGCCATCATATCGCCGGATTCGCTGTCCACCGCGACCTGGCGCTCATCAGGCGTCATCATTTCCTGGAGGTATTTCCGAGCCCGTTTCCGGTTGCCAGCAATGCTTTCCGAAATTTTGCACAACATGGAAGCCGGCAGGCCTGACCGATACCCCTGAACCAACTTGGCGATTTCCTCCCGCCGCTGTGCGCTATTCCATGTCTTGTAAACTGCAGCCCCCACGTCCTCCTTCAGCATGACATTCCCCTTTGGATTGTTGTGTATACACTGCGGCACAGAATACTTCAGGGTAACGATAGCGTCCACTGTTTTCATGCTTTTGCCGGCAAGGGGGAACCGTCGGGGTCCTGCCGGCCGTTTATTCAAGGCAGCGGGACCCGACGGCCATGAAGAACCCTTTATTCCTGCTTTTTCGCCTTTTCCACGGAGATTGCCAGGGCTTCAGTGTATGTGAGCACCACTTCGTCGCCCACCTTGACGTTTTCAAGGTTTTTCCGGTCCTTGATCTTTACGGTGAGTAATTTCCCTTCCGACCCCTTCAGGGTGACGGTCGGCTTCTTCATGTCGATGGCTTCCACCGTAGCGGTCACGGTCATCTGGCGCCCGGCAATCCCACCCGGTTTCTCGCCCGGCTTTGTTCTGGCCAATCCCTCGGTTGCCCCCTCAACCTGAGGGGCTTCTCCCTTTTTGTACACCGTGGCAGACAGCGCTTCGTAGTACTTGACCGTTACCTCATCGCCTACCTTGACCTGCGGCAGGTTCCGTGCCTCCTTTCCAACCGTGACATCGAACACGTTCCCTTCCGGCCCCTTCAGAGTAACGACGCGCTTCTCCAGGTCGATGGCCTGGACGGTGGCTGTGGCGGTGACCGTTCTCTCCTTTTTCACATAGGGCTTCTTGGCCGGAGCATTCTTCTCGGCCAGGGCAGCCCCTCCTGATGACAGGGCAACCAACGCTGCAACCGTTACTGCAAGCAATTTCTTCATGGTGCTCTCCTTTTCTTCCGTGATTTCAGGGAGAATGCGTCAACGTTCTCCACTGGTGGTGACAGATCATCCTGGCCTATTCGACTTTCTTCCAGGTTTCGTCGGGATCGTAATGTGGCATCTTCGTCACGACCTTGGCGGTGTTCCTGCCCAGGTTCTTCTGATAGACGATGCCGTTCTGGTTTACGATGAAGGTCATGATGCCCGATGCTCCATACTGGGCCGGATAGGCCACAAGGCCGAAGCCGAGAACCATCCTGCCGTTGACCACGTAGTCGAAGGCACCCCCTTCGGCATGGGGCCCTTGAGCTTTCAGGACCTTGTAGCGGTACCCATAAAGCGCCGTATTCTCCTTTGAATACCCTTCGTCGGCGGCCTTTGCCGCTAAGGGCCCTAAGGGGCTCTCCTCCTCGCCTTCCTTTGTTGCCCAGTAGAGACCATCCCTTTTGCCCGGAGTGCTCCTGATCTTCTGGGCAAACTCCCCGACGCCGTCGCCGGTCCGGTCTTTCGCGGCATACTCGCGCTGGGCATCCGCATAGGCGTGCAGCACTTCGATAACCTTCAGTTCATTCCGTCCGATCCGCCGGTTCAGCAGTTCCTCCTTGCCGGCCTTGGCATCGAAGCGCCACGCATTTCCCTTCTTCACCACCGGGATGGGGAAGGGGTAGTCTTCGTTGCCGAGGGAGAAAACCGCCGTTCCTGAATCAGCGCCTTCGATCACTACTTTTTCTTCGTAGAGTTTGACGAACTGCTCACGGCCCGCCTTGTCGGCAACGGGATCCCCCGACGATACGATCTCCCGGGCACCGGGGCCGAGAATGGCGAGCAGGTTCTT
>CAJPFF010000177.1 GCA_905339345.1 Geobacteraceae bacterium
GTAGCCATAACCCCCATGGATCTGCACGGCTTCGTCAACGATCATGTCAAGCTGCTCGGTGCAGAAGACCTTGGCAATGGCGCACTCGGCGGCGTACTCTTCAATTGCCTTCTGATAGCGCTCGTAATAGTCATCGCCGGAATGATCCAGCGTTGCCAGCCGATTGTCCAGGAGCCCAGCGACCCGGTAGATCACCGTCTCGGAGGCATAGATGGCGGCCGCCATGTCCGCAAGCTTCTCCTTGATGGCGCCGAACGAGCCGATCGGTTTACCGAACTGCTTCCGCTCCGTTGCGTAGGATGCCGCCTCGGCAAAGGCCCCTTTGGCCATCCCCAGGGTCTGGGTGGCCACTTTAAGGCGGCCCACATTGAGCACGTTGAAGGCGATCTTGTGCCCCTTGCCCGGTTCTCCCAGCAGGTTCTCCACCGGCACCCTGACATTGTCCAGAAGAAGCTGGGTGGTGGAAGAGCCCTTGAGCCCCATCTTCTTTTCCTCGGCACCAACGGAAAACCCTTCAAATCCCTTTTCAACGAGGAATGCGGAAAAGTGCTTGCCGTCGATCTTGGCGAACACGGTGAACAGATCCGCGAAGGCCGAGTTGGTGATGAACTGCTTGGTTCCGTTGAGAACGTAATGCTTGCCGTCTTCACTCAGGACAGCCGTGGTGCGTGAGCTCAAGGGATCGCTGCCGCAGTCCGGTTCGGTCAGGGCGTAGGCACCGATCCACTCTCCCGATGAGAGTTTTCCCAGGTACCGTTCCTTCTGGTCAGGGGTCCCGTAGTAGACCATCGGCAGGATGCCTATGCCGGTATGGCCGCTGAATGCCATACAGAATGACGCAGCCGGCGCAACCTTCTCGATCATGAGCATGTTGGTGGTCTTTTCCAGCTCCAGACCGCCGTACTCCTCGGGGACCTCGGCGAGAAAAAGGCCAAGGTCAGCGCACTGGCGCAGCTTTTCAACGACGAACCCGAAATCCCTGTCCTCGATCCGTTCAATATTCGGGAAGACCTCTTTCTTCATGAATTCTTCGGTGGTTTCCGCAATCTGCTTCTGCTCAGTAGTAAATTTTTCAGGCGAAAATATTTCCATGCCGGCGGTGTCGGCCAATAAAAATTCACCACCATTCAGAAGGTTGCCATTCATAGAAATCTCCTTGATGCCCGTTGAGCCAGTCAATAAAGTGAGATCCGGCAGTTGCACGGAGAACTCCCTGCAACTGCCGGGTTCAGCCTGTCATTTCTCTTCCGAGTAGTCGTAGAATCCCTTGCCTGCCTTGCGTCCCACATAGCCGGCCTTGATCATGTTCCTCAGCAGGCCGGGAGGAGCAAAGCGCTCTTGTTTCATGTAGTCGTAGAAGATGTTGCTGACGTAGTAGCCGATGTCGACGCCGGCGAAATCCTGGAACTCCAGGGGTCCCATGGGCATGTTGCAGCCGAGCTTCATGGCGGTGTCGATATCCTCGGCCGAGGCCACACCTTCTTCGAGCAAGCGGACGGCGTCGATGATGTAGGGAACAAACAGCCGGTTGACGACGAAGCCGGGGGTGTCCTTGCAGGTGATGGCGGTCTTGCCGATCTTCTTGGCCATGGCCAGGGCCAGGTCTTTGGTCTCTCCTGCCGTCTGCAGGGCCGGAATGACCTCCACCAGCTTCATCATCGGCACCGGGTTGAAGAAGTGCATGCCGACGAAGTTGGCCGGGCGATTCACCAGGGCTGCCATTTCGGTGATGGCGATAGAGGAGGTGTTGGTGGCGTAGACCGTGTCTGCGCCGCAGACCGCATCCAGCTTGGCGAAGAGCTCTTTCTTGACGTTGATGTCCTCGAAGACTGCCTCGAAGATGAAGGGGACGTCGGCCAGGGTGGCAACGTCGGTGGAGAAGCTGATCCTTGACAGGGTCTCTTCCATCTCCTGTTCGGTGATGGTCCCCTTCTTGACGATCCGCTCCAGGCTCTTGGTGATGGTTTTCTTGGCCCGACCCCAGATCTCATCGCTTACGTCCACCACTTTGACCCGAAAGCCGGCCATGGCGGCCACCTGCGCAATGCCGGCACCCATGCTGCCTGCCCCGGCCATTCCTACTGTCTTGATATCGTCGAGTTTCATGTTTCTTCTCCTTTGGTGGTTATATCTTATTTGTTCAGGAAATTCGGCTTTCTCTTTTCGATAAAGGCGGTGAGCCCTTCCTTTGCATCGTGGGTCCGGTGGTTTTCCGCCGAATATTTGCGCTCCACGGCCAGGGCCTGCTCCATGGGCAGGTCGATCCCCTCGTAGACGGCTGCCTTGATGTAGCCAAGTGCCTTGCCCGCTCCGGCGGCCAGTTCATTGGCAAACTTCATGACTTCGGCCATGAAATTTTCCGGCTCGATCAGCCGGTCGACCAGCCCGATTGCCAGGGCCTCCTGGGGACCCATGGTCCTGCCGCGCAGAAGGATGTCGAGGGCCTTGGAAAGGCCGATCAGCCGTGGCAGTCGCTGGGTTCCGCCGGCGCCGGGAATGATGCCGAGACCGGCCTCGGGGAGCCCGATCAGGGCCTTGCCGGAGGTCATCAGCCGGTAGTCGCAGGCAAGGGCCAGCTCGCAGCCTCCACCCAGAGCATGGCCATTGATGGCGGCGATGACCACTTTCTTCATCCGGCCAAGGATGTTGTTGGCTCCCTGCAGCAGCCTGGAGAAGTTCTCGGCCTCGGCCGGCCCCTGGGCCGCCATCTCCTTGATGTCGGCACCGGCGATGAACGCCTTTTCCAGGGCGCTGGTGATGACCACGACGGTGACGTCGTCCATCTGCTCGGCGTCGCTGAACGCCTTGAAAAGCTCCATGCCGAATTCGCCGTTTAATGGATTGGTGGGGGGGCGATTGAGGCTGATGGTCAGGACCCGCTCTTCTTTTTTCAGGGTGATGTATTGGTAGGACATGATTTCGCTCCGTTTTTTGGGGATTCTTGTTTTCAACTCACCTTCAACACGATTGAGGCGGCGGTGTCCCCGGCGGCGCAGCCGGAGAAGAGGAGGTAGCCTCCACCCTTGATGGCCACTTCCTCGATTCCCTCCATGATCAGCCGGGCGCCGGTGGGGGCCTGGGGATGTCCGTAGATCAGTGATGATCCGTAATTGTTCATGGTGTTCACATCCAGCCCAAGTTCCTTTGCCATGGCCAGGTCGTTGGCGGCGAAGGGGTTGTGGGTCTTGATCGCCTTCAGATCCGCCACCTTGATGCCCGCCTTGTCCAAGGCCATCCGGGCCGAGGGGGCCACGGCGGCAGCCATGTGCGCCTTCTTGGTGCGGGCGTAGCCGAAGGAGACGAGCTGAATCTCCATGCTCGGGTTTGCACTCAGCTCCCTTGCCCGCTCACGGGTGGTGACGCTGACGCCGCAGTTGCCGTCGGCCGGGAAGGTTTGGGCACCGAAGGTGAGGACACCCTCGGGGAGTACCGGCTTGAGGCCGGCCAGCCCTTCCTTGGTGGTGGCCATGACCCCTTCGTCGGCTTCCAGGGTGATGGTCTTCTTTTTGGATACCTGCACCTCGGCAGGGAACATGTAGCGTTTCTGGAACTCCCGGTCGTTGGCCAGGGCGTCCTGATACTGCTCATAGCGCCTCAGGGTAAGGGCGTCGCACTCCTCGCGGGTGATGCCGAATTCCCTGGCCACGTTTTCGGCGGTCTGGATCATCGCCTCCCCTGCCCAGGGGTCCTTGTTGACGTTGTCCATGAACCAGTCCTCGGCTATGGGTTTGCCGCCCGGACCCGCGGGGTTGGGCCAGACGGCATGGGGGCCGTTGGAGCAGCGGTCGGCCAAGAGGCACCAGCTGTTGCCGAACATGCCGGTTTCGATCCCCATGGCCGCCTGGTAGAGGGAAAATGCAGAGGTGGAGCAGGCCTGGGTGATGAGCACGCCGGGCGAGCCTTCCGCCCCCATCATGGCCGCAGCCCATGGGCCGCTGTAGAACCACTGCTGCTGATAGACGGTACTGCCGACGAGGACATATTCGATGGTCTTCGGGTCCCACCCTTTGCTCTCGAAAAACCTTTTGCTGGTGGCAGCGCCCAGGACGATTGAATGCTCGTTGGCCAGGCTTCCCTGCCACTTGGCGAAGGGGGTGCTGTAGTAGCCGCGGTAGGGGATGAAAGCCTTTGTTAACATGTGAACTCTCCTTCTTCTTTGGATTGGCTTCCGACAAGCAGCAGAAGCCGTCATGGACGTTGATCAATGGTCACTGGCATCGGCCATGCCGTAACCGGTGTTCTGCCGGATGTACAGTTCGTCGAACTTCTCCTCCTCGCGGCGGCTGCCGAAGAGCAAAGTGCCGGCGATGGCGGCCAGGAAGCCGACCGGGACCGAGAGGATGGCCGGGTTTTTCAGGGGGAAGAGCGGTGCATCGAGACCAACCAGGGATTTGCCGTCCCTGTTCTTCGCATAATCGGCTCTTGCCTTCTCCAGAGTC
This sequence comes from Geobacteraceae bacterium, assembly GCA_905339345.1. Classification (GTDB taxonomy): domain Bacteria; phylum Desulfobacterota; class Desulfuromonadia; order Geobacterales; family Geobacteraceae; genus Geobacter. The sequence goes on from CAJPFF010000177.1 coordinate 4,440, forward strand.
GTCAGTTCCCTGTCGGCGAGCGCCACCCCTGATGCCTGTTTCTTCTCCAGCTGGTCCACAACCTTTTTCGCATCGGCGGCGACTTTCTTCGGATAGGTCATGGTGGGGGAGACGAGGACGAGGCCGATGGCGAAAATGGCTCCGACGGAGAGGCCCGTCACGATTCCCCCGGCATTGAAGCGCTTCCAGAAAAGGGCGAAGAGGATAACCGGGAAGTTGCTGGAGGCGACCACGGCAAAGGCGAGCACCACCAGGTGGGCGATGTTCTGTTTTTCGCAGGCGATGCCAAAGACAATGGCAACGGCGCCGATCACGAAGGCGGACATCTTGGCGATTTTCATCTGCTCACGCTGGTCGGGCTTGCCGTCCTTGAGGACATTGACATAGAAGTCATGGGCAACGGCGGCGGATACCGCCAGGATCAGGCCGGAAACCACGGCGATGATGGTGGAAAAGGCAACGGCACAAACAAAGGCCAGGAAAAGGTCCCCACCGATGGAGCCTGCGCCGCCACCAACGAATTGGGCGATCATGGGAGCTGCCATGTTTCCCCCCTTGTCGACGGCGGTGATCTGCTGCGGCGTAATGAAGAGAGCGGCGCCGAAACCGATAATCGTCACCATGATCATGAAGGCGCCGATGAGTACCATGGAGATGACGACGCTCTTGCGGGCCGCCTGGGCATTGGGCACGGTAAAGAAGCGCATCATGATGTGGGGAAGTCCAGCAGCGCCGAGGGCGAACGCCATGCCCAGCGATATCTGGTCGAGGGGGTTCTTGAGGATCAGCCCCGGTTCAAGGAAGCGCTGGCCATAGTCGAAACCGGGTTGGGGGGTTGCATGCTTCAGAAGCCCCCGAACGTGCTCCTGGACGGCGGGGCTGGCGGCAACCGCGTCATAGAAGGCGAACAGGTTGAAACCGAACTTCCACAGCAGGAGCACGGTGATGGTGATGCCGCTCAGGACGAGGAGGAACGCCTTGATGATCTGCACCCAGGTGGTGGCCTTCATGCCGCCGAAGGTAACATAGAGGATCATGAGGGCGCCGACACCGATGACGGAGACAGTGTAGGGGATTCCCAGGAGCAGCTGCATCAATTTGCCGGCCCCCACCATCTGTGCCAGCAGGTAGAAGGTGGAAACCACCACCGCCGACAGGGCCGCCGTGCCGCGGACTACCTTTGAGGCGGAACGCAACGAAAGGATATCGCCCAGGGTATATTTGCCGGCATTGCGGCACGGTTCGGCGATAACCAGCAGGATGGTGACAAAGGAGAAAAAGGGTCCCACCGCATACATGAACCCATCGGCGCCAAAAACGGAAGTGATGCCGGCGATTCCCAGGAAAGTGGCCGCCGACAGATAGTCACCGGCAATGGCCCAGCCGTTCTGCATGCCGGAGATCCCGCCGCCGGC
>CAJPFF010000178.1 GCA_905339345.1 Geobacteraceae bacterium
TCCGGGTAGTCGCTGGGGGCCTGGCCGCAGATGCCGCTGTGGCGGCGGTTGCGCCGCGCCCCCTCCACCACCTGGGCGATGAGACGCATGACGCCGGGGTCCCGCTCGTCGAAGACATGGGCCACCAGGACCGAGTCCCGGTCGATGCCGAGGGTGAGCTGGGTCAGGTCGTTGGAGCCGATGGAGAAGCCGTCAAAGAGCTGCGAGAACTCGTCGATCAGGACCACGTTGTTGGGGATCTCGCACATGACGTAGACCTCAAGCCCGTTCTCCCCCCGGACGAGGCCGTTTGTTGCCATCTCCGCCAGGACTTTCTCAGCTTCGATGATCCGCCGGCAGAAGGGGATCATGGGGATGACGTTTACGAGCCCCATCTCGTCCCGCACCCGTTTGAGGGCCCGGCACTCCAGGGCGAACCCCTCCCGGTAGCGCTCGTCATAGTAACGCGACGCCCCCCGGAAGCCGATCATGGGGTTTTCCTCATGGGGCTCGAAGGCGCGTCCACCCAGGAGCGAGGCGTATTCGTTGGTCTTGAAGTCGCTCATGCGTACGATGACCGGTTTTGGGTAGAAGGCGGCGGCGATGGCGCCGATCCCTTCGGCCAGCTTCTCCACGAAGTAGGCGGGCGGGTCGGGGTAGCCGGCGGTGAGGCGCCCGATCTCGTGGCGGGACGCCTCGTCCTCCACCCGTTCCGGGTGGACCAGGGCCATGGGGTGGACCTTGATGTGGTTGGTGATGATGAACTCCATCCGGGCGAGCCCGACCCCGTCGTTGGGGATCTTGCAGAGGGAGAAGGCCTCCTCCGGGTTCCCCAGGTTCATCATGATCTTTGTCCGGGGGCGCCCCATGCCGGCCAGGTCCACCCGCTCCACCCGGAAGGGGAGGGCGCCGTCGTAGATCCTCCCCACATCCCCTTCGGCGCAGGATACGGTGATTTCCCGGCCGGTGGCGATCCGCTCGGTGCCGTCGCCGGTGCCGACCACCGACGGGATACCCAGCTCGCGGCTGACGATGGCGGCGTGGCAGGTGCGCCCCCCCTTGTTGGTGACGATGGCGGCGGCGGTCTTCATGACCGGCTCCCAGTCGGGGGTGGTGGTGTCGGCCACCAGAACCTCGCCGGGACGGAATTCGTTCAGCTTGTGAACGTCGAGGATGACCCTGGCCGGGCCGGCGGCGATCTTTTCGCCGACGCTGGTTCCCGTGGCCAGCACCTCGCCCTTGCGCTCCAGGAAATAGGTCTCCAGGAAGTTCAGCCGCTTCTGGGACTCCACCGTCTCGGGGCGGGCCTGGACGATGAAGAGATCGCCCGAGACGCCGTCCTTGGCCCACTCGATGTCCATGGGGATGGGATGGTTGGCCCGTTTCGAGTAGTGCTCCTCGATGATGATGGCCTGACGGGCCAGTTCCAGCACTTCGTCGTCGGCAAGGCAGTAGCGGCGCCGTTCCTCCTTCGGCACCTCCACGTTCTTTGTCAGATGCTTGGAGGTGCCGGTGCCGTAGATCATCTTGATCTTTTTCGAGCCGAGGGTGCGCCGGACGATGGGGCGGAACCCCTGGCGCAGGGTCGGCTTGAAGACGGTGAACTCGTCCGGGTTCACAGCCCCTTGGACCACGTTCTCCCCCAGCCCCCAGGCGCCGGTGACGAGGACCGTGTCCCGGAAGCCGGTTTCGGTGTCGAGGGTGAAGATGACGCCGCTGGAGGCCTTGTCCGACCGGACCATGGCCATGACGCCGATGGAGAGCCCCACCTTGAAGTGGTCGAATCCCTGGTCGATGCGGTAGGAGATGGCCCGGTCGGTGAAGAGGGAGGCGAAGCAGCGGCGGCAGGCGTCCAGGAGCTGCACCTCGCCCCGGATGTTCAGGTAGGTTTCCTGCTGTCCCGCGAAGGAGGCGGTGGGGAGGTCCTCGGCGGTGGCGGAGCTGCGGACCGCCACGGCGCAGTCCTCGCCATACTCGGCGCAGAGCTGGCGGTAGGCGGCCACGATCTCTACCGTCAGGTCGCTGGGGAGAGGGGCGCCGCAAATCAGCTCCCGGATACGGTGCCCCCGGAAGGCCAAGTCGTCAAGGTCCTCCTTGTGGAGTTTGGCCAGGGTTCGCCGCATGTCGTCCAGCACATCCGCCGACCGGATCAGGTGCCAGTAGGCTTCCGCTGTTATGGCGAAGCCGTTGGGGATTTTCACCCCCAGGGGGCGGAGCTCCCGGTACATCTCCCCTAGGGAGGCGTTCTTCCCCCCCACGAGGGGGACATCGTCGATGGTGATTTCGGAGAACCAGCGGATGTAGGTGGTGGACATGGGGGAAACCTCCCTGTTTCCCCTCACCCCTGCCTCTCTCCCCAAGGGCGAGGGGGGAAACAAACCCTCTCCCTTGGGGAGAGGGTGGCCGTAGGCCGGGTGAGGGTGTTTTTCCTACCCTTTCAGCTTTGCAGCAATTTCCGCCACATACTTCCCCTGATAGCGTGCGCCGGCCAGTTCGTTCTCGCTGGGGAGCCGCTCGCCCTGGCCGCCGGCAATGGTTGACGCCCCGTAGGGGGAGCCGCCGGTGATCTCGTCGATCCGCATCTGGCCCGCAAAAGCGTAGGGAAGCCCCACGACCACCATCCCCTGGTGGAGGAGGAAGGTGTGGAAGGTGAGGATGGTGGACTCCTGGCCCCCGTGCTGGGTGGCTGAGCTGGTGAAGACACCCCCCGCCTTCCCCACGAGCGACCCCTTCACCCAGAGGCCGCCTGTGGCGTCCAGGAACTGGCGCATCTGGCCGCACATGTTGCCGAAGCGGGTGGGGGTGCCGAAGATGATGGCATCGGCGGCAGGCAATTCGTCCACGGTGCAGACGGGAATGTGGGCAAAGGCCTTCTGGGGCTCAACCGCTCCCATCTTCTCCAGGACCTCGGTCGGCAGGGTTTCGGGAACCCGACGGAGCAGCGCCTCGGCGCCGGAAACCTCCCGGACCCCCTCGGCCACGGCCTCTGCCATCCGGTAGATGTGGCCGTACATGGAGTAAAACGGAATGAGAACGTTCATGGAATACCCTCCTGTTGGTGTGGCGTGCAGGAAAAGGGTACCGCATTGCCGTCACGATGCAATCGGGAGGGGTGGGGAAGAATGAAAAAGGCGATGCCCGCTCCGGGGGGGGCAGGCATCCAATGCACGTGGAGAGAGGATCAGTCGCTGACGTGTTGCTGGAGTTTGCCGGACGTCTCCGGCGTATCCGTTGCCGCCTCCACCTCGCGAGGGGCGCGGGACTGCCAGCGGCCGAGAACCACCGACTGGACTGCCGCTGCAATGCCGAAAGAGAAGATGCCGATGACAAGGGGCATGCCGCGCATGAGCATGAGGTCGTGGAAGAAGACTTTCACCAGGGCCACCAGGGTTACGAGAATGGCGACGTTGCGCAGCTCCTTGTTTCGCCTGACAAAGGCCATGACCATGAGCCCCGCCGCCGCGGCGGTGATGATGACGGTCTGGGTGGTGAGGAACGCCGGTGATGCCGTGCCGCCGAAGGCGAGCCAGGCGCCGGAGCGCAGGGCGCAGAAGGCCGCTGCCAGTGCTCCCATGAGGATGAGGGAGGCGGAAATATCCCGCCTGTCGAAGCGGGAGAAGAGCTTGGAATCCTGCGGGGGGCCGTGGGTACGGCACCAGTGGTGGTGGGCCATGGCGATGAGGGATACCAGCGCCGCTGCAACCGCCGCGACAATGGTGAGGGTTTCGGCGGGTTTCAGGTGGTGGAGCGCCAGAAAGGCAAAACAGGCGTATCCCTGGAGGAGGTACGAAACGGCCCGCACGCCGCCCCGCTGCCAGCGGTGAGCTATGAATGCCAGCCCGAAGGCCGTTGCGGCCAGAAGAACCGGCGGTATGGCGGCATGGTTGAATGCCAGGGGAAGAGCCATGGCCAGAAGCGCACTCCCTGCCAGGGCGAAGGCGCTTGCCCCCCGGGCCTGCTCGGGAGACTGCCCCGCCAGCCAGACACAGACTCCCAGGTGACCAAGGGCCGCTGCTATGCCGACAGCGCCGTAGAGCGCGAGACCTGTTCCCGTGGATGAAGCCACATACACCGCAGAGAGGAAGACCCAGACCGCATTGATGGTCGGCAGTGCCAGATCGAAGCGGGAGATCTTTTCCTGGCCGCTCTTCAGGATGCCGAGGAGCGCAGTTGCCACGAAGGTGACCATGAAGAGTGCGATGGTCGGCATGAACCAGGTGGCCGCCAGGGATGGCGGGACAGGGGAGGCGCCCCTGAGCGCGATGCCAAGTTTGGTTGCCCAGAGCACCTGCATGAAGAGGGTGACGGCCAGCAGAATCCAGCGCAACCAAGAGCAGCGATGAAGCCGCGTGGCGAAGGTGCCGAGAAGGTTGGCCGTCAGGAGCAGCATGCCGAGCATCGGGAAGAAGGGGTTGGGGTAGTCGATGGCGGCGCCGGCCAGGCAAAGCCCGAGGGTGCCGACGATGACCGGGATGGCGACCCGGAAGACATGGCCGATGACGGCAGTGGCGATACCGGCGATGATCAGGACCCCGTAGGCAGGCATGGCGGGGAGGGAGTCGAAGCGGGCGTGGACCTCCAGGACAATGGTCGCCAGGAGCGCCGGGCCGCTGATGGCGAAGACCGGTGCCAGAGGGCTCTTTTTGAGGTACATGGCGCAGGCGACGCCGATCAGCAGTGCCGCGTACCCCATGCCGATGAACGAGCCGATCTGCTTGCCGACGACGCCGCTGTCGGTGAGGGTTCGGAGCGCCAGCGCCAGGACGAGCACGAAACAGAGGGTGGAGAGGCGGGGGAGGAGGGACTTCTCACCGGCCCAGGAGAGGATTTCCTCGGAGGCGAATTCGGGCTCCGTGGAAAAGATCGGCCTCGGTTTGGACGGGGTCCGGGCAACTGGCGGTGGTGCCATTCCCAGCTGTACCGACATTTCCTCTACGCGTACCGTGAGGTTTCGAAGCTCCGAGGTCAACTCCTCGACCCGTGCTTCCAGAAACGAGACTCGATCCGACATGCTGCAACCTCCTTGAGATGCTGAGTGGAGGAAAAGGGAGCCTCGCAAGATGACGCGGTATGAGTTTGAGGGGATTGCGCTGCGAGCTAAAACATTATTTACGATTTGCTGAATTTAATTAGTGTTAGCAAAGTGTAATATGCCGGTTATACTGGATTTTTATGAGTATAACGTTTTTTTATGCTTAGGCAAGAATTAAGTGCGGAGAGGATTTCCGCCGGGTCAGCGGCCCGAGGCGCAGCGGCTGATGGGGTGGGGTTTTGAACGGCGGGGACGCTCTGTCTCGCCGGTCAGAAGGCCGGTGGCTACCAGGTAGCCGTAGGTGAGGGAGAGCATGTCAGCCACGTCCCCCATGGTGAGGTTTATCCGTGTGTACTTGCGGTTCAGTTCCCTGAGGTAGCAGAGGTGGTCTCCCCCATCCTCGATTATCCGCTCAAGGGTCTGGCCGCCGCGTCGGATCCGGGCGAGCCCCATGGTTCCCCCCCGGTGGAAGGTGGTGGTGTCCTCCACGGTCTGCATGAGGCGGGAGAGGGTGGCGAAGGAGGCCGATGTGAAACAGCCGGTACGCTCGATGGTATCCAGGTAAGTCGGAACGCCACAGGCAAAGAGCGAAGGGAGGCCGGCCACGGCTTCGCTCATTACTCCGCCTGCCCCGTAGCGGTGCCGTGACCACCGGCCGTTGGTGGCATCTTCGCCCAGGGTGGAAAAATACTGATGGGCGGTGGATTGCACGGCACTGCGCAGGAGGGATTCGTCATCGCAGTCGGCGTGCCAGCGGGAAATGAGAAGGAGGCCGCTCAGGAAGATGTACCCCTTGTGGGTGTTGGTCCCCAGTTCGTCGAACATGGCCTCCTCGGCGCGCCGGCCGATGGCCGCCTGGCAGTGGAAGCGCTCGCCATCGGCCAGGGACCGGATCAGCTCGGCCAGGTAATCGGCCACGATGTGGAGGGAACGCTCCATCTTCGCCAGGTTCAGGTCGGGGTGGGAACCGCAGTCGGCGAGATCCACGAGGCCCGGTTTCGGCGTGAGGTACAGCCCCATGGCGGCACCTTTGACGAGGGCCTGGGCAAACCGTTCGATCTCGAAAATGCGTGAGGAGTTCATGGTCCCTCCCGGGCTCGGATGGGGGAATTGTTCGGGCAGACAGGCAGTGGACCCATAGTAGCATGGGTTGTGCATGAAAGGATAATGTGTATACGCCAATATTGGGGTTCAGGTACAGCCGGTAACGGTATTCCCTCCGGCGGCCTTGGCAGCGTCGAGGGATGAAAGGGCGGCTGTTACCAGAGAGTGGCTGCTGGAGCCGGTGGTCGCTTCGGCAACGCCCACCGAGATGGTGAGGGGAGGGAGCATGCGGCCGTCATGGATGTCGATGACGGTGTTGGTGAGCCGCTGGCGGAGGCGCTCGGCGATGGTTCGGGCCGTGGCGCCGCCGGTGTCGGGGAGGAGGATGGCGAAGGTGTCGCCGCCGTAGCGGGCCACCACCTCGGTGGGGCGGAGGTAGTTCCGCAGTGCCTTTGCCACGGCATGGAGCGCCCGGTCGCCGCCGATGCGGCCGTGCTCATCGTTGAAGGCGCGGAAGTGGTCGATGTCGATCATCATGAGGGAGAGGGGCTTGCCGCTGGCAATGGCGCGGCTTACCTGGCGCTCCAGCACCCCTTCCAGCCAGCGGCGGGTCTGGAAGCCCGTGAGGGGGTCGACGATGCTCTGGTCGTGGAGGGCATACTCGCGCACCGTCCCCGCAAAGTTCTCGCGGCTCTGGTCGTGGCGTCGCCGCAGGAGGATGCCGAGGAGGTTGCAGGCGGCGGCGTGGGAGGCCTGGGCCAGTGCCCATATGAGGTCTTCCTCCATGAACAGGATGCGGCATGCCTCGGTGGCCACCAGCAGGCATGGGACGCCCGGCTCTCCGGCGGAGAAGGTTTCGCCGATGATGTCCCCCGGTTCCAGAAAGAGGGGATCGTCGGTTTCCCGCACGTCATAGTGGAGGGCAAGCCGCCCCGAAAGGAGCACCGACAGGCTGCGGTCCAGGGGGCCGGCCGGCTCGAACCGCTCGCCCCGCGGGAGCTCCTGTGCCGTGCAGTGGGCAAGGATCCCCTCGATGCACTCCAGGGGAACGAAGCGGAAGAGGGGAACCGCGTCCAGTTCGGCGGCGCTGAAGGGAGAGTTGTGGGTCATGGCTCAGTAGCCCCTCGCCACCACGTCAAGGTGACCGTCGTTGGGGCAGAAGATGAGGCCGTGAATCGGCACGTCCTTGGGTATGAGGGGATTCTGGCGGAGAACGGAGACGACCCGGGCCACGTTTTCCTCAGGGCAGGAGAAGGCCCCCATCCACTGGGCCAGGTCGGGCACCTGTGTTGCGATGACTGCGGGGTCCACACCCCGCGCCACCATCCGTTCTTTCAGGGCCTCGGCGTCGACGGTGGCCATGCCGCAGTCCTGGTGCCCGATCACGAAGATCTCCTCCACGCCGAGCATGAAAATGGCCGCCACGAGGCTCCTGACCACGCCGCCGCTCAGGGGGTCGACGATGGTGTTGCCGGCGTTCTTGATGACCTTGGCGTCACCCCGCTTGATTCCCATGGCCGGTTCCAGGAAGTCAACAAGCCGGGTATCCATGCAGGTGAAGATGGCGAACTGCTTCTTCGGGTTTTTGGGGAGGGGAGGGAACGCCCCGGGGCGGACGTACTTCCTGTTTGCTTCGAGGATCGTGTCGAGCAGGGTCATCGTTGCACCTCGCATATTCGCATGGTTTGGGCGTGCACTATTTAACCCGGCCGTGGTATTCCCTGTCAACCGTTTTCAGCCTCCCTGAGGAGACGGTCCTTTCCATTTTGAGCGGTGGAGTAATTTCCGGCGGATGACGGTGGTGCCTTACTACCCTGTCGCAATGAGCGCCACCCCTGCCACCATGAGGAGGGCGCCGGGGAGGCGGTGGCGGATGCCCGGCTCCCGGAAGAGGAGGTGGCCGTAGAGGACGCCCATGAGGAGGCTCGTCCGCTTCACGGCGATCATGTAGGCGACGTTGGTGAGGCTGACGGCGGTCATGTGGGAGAGAAACATCACTCCGTAGAGAAGGCCGGGGAGCGCGGCTGCCCGGAGGATGCCGCTCTTGGCCATTGACTTCAGCTCCCGCCGCCCTCCCCAGAGAGCGACCGGCGTGAGGAGGAGGGTGAGGGCCGGCAGGTAGCAGAGGGAGAAGAAGAGGGGGGCCGAGGCGGAGACCGCCTTCTTGCCCAGGGTGGAGGTGACGCTGTAGATGAGCGCCACGCCGATCATGCAGAGGGAGCCCGGCTCGCGGCGTATGGCCCGCAGGGGGGCCAGGAGCCCCTTTCCCTCTTCGTTCAGGTTGAGGACGTAGCTGCCGGCAGCCACGAGGATGATGCCGGCGCCTCCCACGGGGGTGATCCGTTCGCCCAGCAGCAGATAGGGGATCACCAGGAGAAAGACTGGCGTCAGCGCCAGAAACGGGAGGGTAAGGCTGAGGGGGGAGAGCCTGAGCGCCCGCACGTAGAGGAGCGCGGCAAGGGCTTCCAGCGGCAGGGCCATGAGGGATGCGGTGAAGAAGTCCCGCGACAGGGGGGGCACCGTCACGAAGGGGAGTGCGGCAAAGAGGAGCGGCAGGGCGAAGAGGAGCCGCAGCCAGAGGACCAGGTATTCGTTATGGCTTGCCAGCGCCCGCTTGGCAAGGGCGTCGCTCGTGGCGAGGGCGAAGGCGCACAACAGCGTCAGGGGGAGCCAGAGGGATTCCATCCGT
>CAJPFF010000179.1 GCA_905339345.1 Geobacteraceae bacterium
CTACTGCTCCAAGATCTGCTGCATGTACACCGCCAAGCACACCATGCTCTACAAGCACAAGGTCCACGACGGCCAGGCCTACGTCTTCTTCATGGACGCCCGCACGCCGGGCAAGAGCTACGACGAGTTCTGGCGCCGGGCCATCGAGGAAGAGGAGGCGGTCTACATCCGGGGGATGGTGAGCCGTCTCTACCAGAAGGGGGACAAGGTGGTGGTCATGGGGAGCGACGTCCACGTGGGGGTCCAGGTGGAGATCGAGGCGGACCTCGTGGTCCTTGCCACTGCGGTCCAGCCGAGGGCCGGGGCCGACACCCTGGCCCAGAAGCTCGGCATCTCCTACGACAACTACCACTTCTACTCCGAGGCCCACGCAAAGCTCAAACCCGTGGAGTGCGCCACCGCCGGGATCTATCTGGCCGGCGCCTGCCAGGGGCCGAAAGACATCCCCGACACCGTGAGCCAGGCCAGCGCCGCCGCGGCCAAGGTCATGACCCTCTTTGCCCGGGACGAACTGGAGCGCGAACCCATCGTCGCCAAGGTGAACGAGAAGAACTGCGTGGCGTGTCTCTACTGCAAAAAGGTCTGCCCCTACGGCGCCGTGGAGGAGAAGGAGATCCGGGACCGGCAGGGGAACCTGATCCGGGTCGTGGCCTACGTGAATCCCGGGGTCTGCGGCGGCTGCGGCACCTGCCAGGCAACGTGCCCGTCCAAGAGCGTAGAGCTGGACGGGTACACGGATGAACAGATCATGGCCATGATCGAATCATTGTAGGGGCGCGGTCTCCGCGCCCTGGGCGGGGCAACCCCGCCCCTACGAGGAACCAATGCACGCTGAAAAGAAACCGCACGCATTCGAACCAAAGATCGTCGCCTTCGTCTGCACCTGGTGCACCTACGCCGGGGCGGACCTGGCCGGGACATCACGCCTGCAATACCCGGCCAACACCCGGGTGGTGAAGTTCCCCTGCACCGGCCGGATCGACCCGGTCTTTATCCTGCGGGCCTTCCAGAAGGGGGCCGACGGGGTCCTGGTTTCGGGGTGCCATCCCGGCGACTGCCACTACATGGCCGGGAACTTCCACGCCCGCCGCAGATTTGCCGCCTTCCGGGCGCTCTTGGACTTCATCGGGGTCGACCTGCAGCGCTTGCAGTTCTCCTGGGTCTCCGCCGCGGAAGGGGGCAAATGGGTCCAGGTGGCCACGGAGCTCACCGAGCGGGTTCGCCAGATGGGGCCCATGCGGGAGTTCACGGAACTGGAGGCAGAGGAGCAGTGGTCCGGGGTCATCGACACACCGGAGCTGCGGGAAGCGTATAACGAAA
>CAJPFF010000180.1 GCA_905339345.1 Geobacteraceae bacterium
GTAAAGTAGGCAAGGGCCGTGCGGAGGACCTCCACGATGGCGAGCACCGTCAGCACATCCACCAGGATGGTCCTGAAGGCTCCGTGGACATCGTGCCCCATGACCAGCCGCAGGTCGTGGAAGGTGGCGATGATGCCCGCCAGGATGGCCAGCAGAATGGCAAAGATAAGAAGGCTCAGGAGCGCCCGGGCCGAGATCTCGAAAAACCGCGTGAGCTTCAGGTCGATAACGTTTTCTTTCCACATGCTCTCTCCTTTTCTCTCGTTTGATGTGAAGACAGGGTAGCCGGTGCGTGTTACAGCGGCGTGAACGCCTGGTGAGGAGTTGGAAACTGTTGGAAATGAAAAAGGGCACCGACGAATCGGTGCCCCTTGAGTGATGGGTGACGGCCTATCTAATCTATGCCTTTTTCAGGGTGAACCAGAATTCCGATCCCTTCCCCGGCTCGCTCTCCACCCCCACGGTGCCACCGTGGAGCTGGATGATATGCTTCACGATGGAGAGCCCAAGGCCGGTCCCCCCTTCGTCCCGGCTGCGGGCCGTGTCCACCCGGTAGAACCGCTCGAAGATGCGCGGCAGGTCCTTCGGAGGGATGCCGACGCCGGTGTCCTTCACGCCGATGCGGGCCATCCTCTCCTCGCCGGCGACGGTGAACGAGATGGAGCCTCCCGCGGGGGTATACTTGATGGCGTTGTCAAGGAGGTTGACCAGCACCTGTTCGAGCCTCCCCGGATCGGCCAGCACCGGCGGCGCCCCCGCCAGACCTCCACAGTCGATGACGATTCCCTTCCGGGCCGCCTTCGGCTCCAGGAGTTCCAGGGCGTGCCTGGCCACCTGGTCCGGGCGGACCGTGGTTTTCTCAAGACTCAAGTTCCCCGCTTCCAGCTGGGAGAGGGTGAGGAGGTCGCCGATGAGGGCGGCGAGCCGCTCCGAATGGTTGAGGATAATCTCGATGAACCGGCGCGCCCGCTCGGGATCGCTTTCCAGGGTGCCGTCGATGAGAGCCTCGGCATACCCCTTGATGACGGTGACCGGCGTTCTCAGCTCGTGGGAAACGTTGGCCACGAAGTCCTGCCGGATGTTCTCCAGCTTGGTCAGGTCGGTGATGTCGTGGAAAACCGCCACGACTCCCTGCAGTTCCCCGCTGTCCACAAGCGGCACCCAGTGGGTCAGGACGTGTTTCTCCTCCCCCAGGACCAGGGTCATCTTCTCGATCCGTTCGTCCCGGGAGGCGACGATGGCCTTGAACGCATCGTTGAGGGCCGGGTGGCGGGCGATCTCGATGATGTGCCTCCCCTCCACGCTCTCTTTCAGGGAGAAGAGGTCGAGAAATGCCGGATTGACCATGGTGATCAGGCCGTTGGCATCGGATACCATGAGCCCTTCGCCCATCCCCCGCAGGATGGTGTCGAGGCGGTTGCGCTCCGCCGAGGTCCGCTCCATCTGCTGCTCTATCCGGGCAGCCATGTCGTTCATGACCCGGGCCAGCTCCCCCACCTCGTCGCGGGTGGGGACCGGTATCCGCCGGCTGAAGTCACCTCTGCCGATCTGTTTGGCCAGGATGGTGATGGTCCGCAGGGACCGGGATGTCACCCGCGAGAGGATGTAGCTCAGAACGAGGGCCACCAGGAGGGAAACCGCCAGGGACGCCGCCAGGAGCGTCCTGATGCTACCCTTTGCCTGCTCAAGGGCGGTGAGGGGAAGGGCGAGCCGGACAACTCCCTCTTCGCCGCCGGCGGTCTTCAGGGGAACCGCCACGTAGAGCATGGGGGTCTTGATGGTTGCCGAGTAGCGGATCGATTCGCCGCTGCCGCTTTTCAGGGCCTGCTGGACCTCGGGCCGGTTCAGGTGATTCTCGAGCCCCTTCAGCTGGTCGGGAGCGATCTCGGAATCTCCCGCCACCTTGCCACTGGCGAGAATGATGGTCACCCGCGCCCGGGCCTCCCGGGAGATTGCGGCAGCCACGGCGGGCGCATCGGCCCGCATCTGGCCGATGTCGCGGCGGGCGATCATCTGGGTGAGCCGGGCCTCGGTGGCGAGGTTCTGCCGGATCTCCGCCGTCAGGTGATGGTTGAGGGTATGGCTCAGGTAGGCGAAGAAGACCCCGCCGATAAAGAGCACGAGAAACAGGTAGGAAGCCATGAGCTTCCACTGGATCGTGAATCTCACGCGTCCTCCATCTTGTAGCCGAAGCCCCGGACGGTCCGGATCAGGTCGCCCCCTCTGCCGAGCTTGGTGCGGAGCCGCGTGATGTGGGTATCCACCGTGCGGGTGTCCCCAACGTAGTTGTACCCCCAGACGTTTTTCAGAAGGAGGTCCCGGCTCTGGACCCGCCCCAGGCGTTCGGCCAGGTTCAGCAGCAGCTTGAATTCGGTGGTGGTGAGAACGATCTCCTCTCCGTCAACGGCCACCGTGTGGCGGTCGGGATCAATGGTGACCGGTCCGATGGCGAGCACCTTCCCCGCGGGAGCATCCGGCAGGGAGCGGCGGAGCACCGCCTTGATCCTCAGGAGCAGCTCCCGGGTGGAGAAGGGCTTTACCACGTAGTCGTCGGCTCCCACCTCGAAACCGACGACCCGGTCGATCTCCTCCCCCTTTGCCGTCAGCATGATGACCGGGACGCGGGCCGTCTTCTCCGATTTTTTCAGGATCTTGCAGACCTCCATCCCCATCATGCCGGGAAGCATCAGGTCCAGGAGGATCAGGTCCGGCGGGTGGCTGCGGGCCGCCTCCAGGCCGCTGGCGCCGTCGAAGGCCGTGATGGTCCGGTATCCCTCCTTTTCCAGATTGAAGGACACGAGTTCCGCCAGGTCTTTTTCGTCTTCGATGATCAGGACAGTTTGCATGGTCTTGGTATCTCCTTGCCGGAGATGGTACGGATGAAATGTTGCAACCGGGTTACAGGTGTGTGAAAAAAGCCGTAAAAACGGCCTTTAAGCGGGCTTTCCACACAAAATGTGGATACCCTTGTGGAAAAAAACGTATACAAAGTGTAAAGGGTCATTAAAACAACCATAAGTAGCAATTTGCATAAAAAATGTGCAGGCAAAGAATGCGGGACAATGCCGAATAATTCAACAATATCAGGTGTTTATTATAACATATTGAAAAGCCGGGCTTACTTTCTGTCAAGCTTTTTTTCCAGAAACGTGTAGCACGGAAATGTTGAGATAACGAAGTAAATAATACTCCGTTCTAATTTCTTGACTTGCCGTCTGTGGCGTGATAATTCATCAAAACTCCATTAAATCAAATGGTTGTGGTTTGTAAGAGGAGAGTTAGACAGAATGAAACAATGGAGGGGTTCCATGGTGCAACATCTTGATTTTACGATAGGCGGGCTGCTCGACCATATCGCTGTAACCTATCCTGACAACGACGCCCTTGTCTATCCTGAGCGGGGCATCCGGTACTCCTATCGCCAGTTCAACGACATCTGCCGTCAGGTGGCCAAGGGTCTGCTGAAGCTTGGCATCAGGAAGGGGGACAATGTCGCCATCTGGGCTTACAATGTCCCCGAGTGGGTGATTCTTCAGTTTGCCACCGCCAAGATCGGCGTAGTGCTGGTGACGGTCAACACCGCTTACAAGTCGGCGGAACTGGAATACCTCCTTAACCAGTCCGACTCCACCACCCTGTTCATGGTCAGGTCCTGGAAGGACACGGACTATGTAGCGACACTGAACGAGGTGGTGCCGGAGCTTGCAACTGCCCAACCCGGCGCCCTCACTAACCCCAAGCTCCCTTTCCTCAAAAGTGTTGTCTTTATCGGTGAGGATACGCCGGCCGGCATGCTCAATTTCGAGAGGATCGTGGATCTGGGGAAGGAGGTGCCCGACAGCGAGCTGGCCGCCGTTGAGGCTACTCTGGACCGCCACGATGTCATAAACATGCAGTACACCTCCGGCACCACCGGTTTCCCCAAGGGGGTCATGCTGACCCACCACAACCTCGTCAACAACGGCTTCCAGATCGGCGAGTGCATGAAGTTCACCGAGAAGGACCGGCTCTGCATTCCGGTCCCCTTCTTCCACTGCTTTGGCTCTGTCCTGGCTGTCATGGCCAGCGTTACCCACGGTACGACCATGGTGCCGGTGGAAATTTTCGATCCGCTCAAGGTGCTGCAGACGGTCGAGGCAGAGCGTTGCACCGCCCTCCATGGTGTTCCCACCATGTTCATCGCCGAGCTGGAGCACCCGGAGTTCAGCACATTCGATCTTTCCACCCTGCGCACCGGCATCATGGCCGGCTCGGTCTGCCCTGTGGAGGTGATGAAACGGGTCGTCAAGGACATGAACCTGACCGAGATCACCATCGTCTTCGGTCAGACCGAGTCTTCCCCCGGCATTACCCAGAGCCGTACCGATGATCCGCTGGAACTGCGTGTGGCCACGGTGGGTCGGGCGCTCCCCGGCGCAGAAGTGAAGATCGTCGATATCGAAACCGGCACCACGCTACCGCCGGGGAAGCAGGGTGAGCTCTGTGCCCGGGGCTACATGGTCATGAAGGGGTACTACAAGATGCCGGAGGAGACCGCCAAGATCATCGACGCCGACGGCTGGCTCCACACCGGTGACCTGGCGGTGATGGACGAGAATGGCTACTGCAAGATCACCGGCCGCATCAAACAGATGATCATCCGCGGCGGCGAAAATATCTATCCGAAGGAGATCGAGGAGTTCCTCTATACCCACCCGAAGATATCCGATGTGCAAATCTATGGCGTACCGGACCGCAAATACGGCGAGCAGGTCATGGCGGCCATCATCCTGAAAAAAGGGGTGGAGATGGCCGAGGATGAGGTCAAGGAGTTCTGTCGGGGCAAGATTGCCAACTACAAGATCCCCAAATACGTGAAGTTCGTGGATGGCTATCCCATGACCGCCAGCGGCAAGATCCAGAAGTTCAAGCTGCGGGAAATGGCCATCAAGGAGCTGGGCCTGGAAGGGTCGGGCGATGCCGCCTAGGGGGTGCCGGTCATGAGAGAAAAGATCCTGGGCATATTATTGGTCCTCTTCGTCGTCTGCTTTGTGGCGATCATCGTGGAAGAGGCCTTTCTCGGCGGCCGGAAGCGTCGCCAACTCCAGCGCAAGGCGCGGGCCGCCGCTGCCTCAGAGCCGGAGCAGCAGTAATCTACTTCACGATCCAATCCGGGAGAACCGAACCATGCGCATCACCCCGAGGGAAGAACTCGATAATCGCATCAAGAAGCTCCAGGCATACATGGTCGAAGCGGAGCTCGATGCCGTCGTAGTAGTCCAGAACGCGGACCTTTTCTATTTCACCGGGACCATCCAGAGCGGTGCACTCTATGTGCCGGCAGCGGGTGAGCCCATCTACATGGTCCGCAAGGAGTTCTCCCGGGCCCGCATGGAGTCCGGGCTCAAGGAGATCGTCCCCTTCGCCACCATGAAGGCCATCCCCGAGATTCTGGCAAGCTACGGCTATAGTGTCCCCGCCCGCATCGGCATGGAGCTCGATGTCCTGCCGGTCAACTTCTTCGCCCGCTACCGCGCGGTCTTTCCCTCTGCCGAGTATGTCGACGCTTCTCCCCTCATCCGGCGTGTCCGGATGATCAAAAGCAAATATGAGATCCACTTGCTCCAGGATGCGGCCAATCAGGTCGACAAGGTCTACCGCCGTGCCCGAGAGGTGATCCGCGAGGGAATGACCGACTTGGAGCTGGCAGCGGAGCTGGAGTTCGTCGCCCGCAAGGAAGGTCATCAGGGGCTCGTCCGGATGAGGGCTTTCAATGCCGAACTCTTCTATGCCCAAGTCTTCTCGGGAACCGATACCGCCGTTCCCGCCTATCTGGACACTCCCCTTGGAGGCCTCGGTCTCAATCCTTCCTTTGGACAGGGGGCGGGCTTGAAGCGCATTGAACGGAATGAGCCGATCATTGTTGACTTCTCCGGCTGCGTCGACGGCTACCTTGTGGACCAGACCCGTGTCTTCGCCCTCGGTGATCTCTCCGATCGTATGAAAAGGGCCTATGACGACATGCTCCGAGTCCAGGAGCGGATGACCGAAGTGGCCGTGCCCGGCACTCCCTGGGGTCACGTTTACGATGTCTGTCTCGCCCTGGCCGTTGAGCTCGGCCATGCCGACAACTTCATGGGCGCGAAGGGAGCGCAGGTTTCCTTCATCGGTCATGGGGTTGGCATCGAAATAGACGAATACCCCTTTCTGGCCAAGGGGTTCAATGACATGCTCCTAGAGCCCGGAATGGTCTTCGCTTTCGAGCCGAAGGTTGTCTTCCCCGGCGAGGGAGCCATCGGTATCGAGAACACCTTCTATATCTCCCATTATGAAGGACTGAAGCAACTCACGTTTTCGGATCAGCGGTTGGTTATTCTCTGATTTGTTCCTGCCTTTTTGCCGCTGTTCCATCCGCTCCGTGGCCCCCGAGCCAGTAGTCACGGAGCGGTAGTTCAACGTCATGTTTCGGCCAAGGGTTGCGCGTCCCCCCTCCTCTCATTTTACCCTCAAAAATTATGTTGAGTTTAATCAAATTGAGTGGTATAAATTCTTATAGAAAATTGTATACAGTATACTAGAAAAATATTTCTGCTCATAGGCGATCCTTCATTGCATCAATTCAATGCACGATTTAATGCGGTTAGCAGCGCCAAATTCAGAGTTTTACAGTACTTGCATATCGCCAGTGGAAAGGAGGGGGATAAAAGGTAGTCGAGGATCATGGTTTGTTTTTGTTTATTAAGACATCATAACGTGAAAGGAGAGTACGTAACATGGCACTCAAGGAAACCCTGAAGAAACAAATTGAGGAGTTCCGTCCCCGTACCACCAGGCTTGTGAAAGAGTTCGGGAAAGTGGTAATCGACCAGGTAACCATCGACCAGGCTATTGGCGGTGCCCGTGACATCCGCTGCCTGGTAACCGATATCTCCTACCTCGACCCGCAGGAAGGTATCCGGTTCCGCGGCAAGACCATCCCCGAGACCTTTGAGGCGCTCCCCAAGGCCGCCGGCTCCGACTACCCGACCGTTGAGTCTTTCTGGTACTTCCTCCTTACCGGCGAAATCCCGACCGCAGCACAGGTAGACGAAGTCGTTGCCGAGTGGAAAGTCCGTCAAGCAGTACCCCAGTATGTATTCGACTCCATTCGCGCCCTGCCGCGGGACAGCCACCCCATGGTGATGCTCTCCGTCGGTATCCTTGCCCTGCAGAAAGACTCCAAGTTTGCCGGCTTCTACAACTCGGGCAAGTTCAACAAGATGACTGCCTGGGAATATGTCTACGAAGATGCGTATGACCTCGTAGCCCGTATCCCCATCATTGCCGCCTTCATCTACAACCTCAAGTACAGGGGCGACAAGCAGGCTGCCATCGATCCGAGTGCCGACTGTGGCGCCAACTTCGCCCGCATGATCGGTCAGAGCAAGGAGTACGAGGATGTTGCCCGGATGTACTTCATTCTCCACTCCGACCATGAGTCCGGCAACGTGTCGGCCCACACCACCCACCTGGTGCACTCTGCCCTGTCCGACCCCTACTATGCATACTCTGCCGGCCTGAACGGCCTCGCTGGCCCGCTGCACGGCCTCGCCAACCAGGAAGTTCTCGACTGGACCATCAAGTTCCAGGAGAAGTATTGCAAGGATGTGGAGCCCACCAAGGAGCTGGTTACCAAGGCTCTCTGGGATACCCTCAACGCCGGCCAGGTTGTTCCGGGTTACGGCCACGCCGTTCTCCGCAAGACCGACCCGCGCTACATGTCGCAGCGTGAGTTCTGCCTCAAGACTCCTGGCCTGAAGGACGATCCGCTCTTCAAGCTGGTTGCCATGATCTTCGAAACCGCACCGGGCGTCCTCATGGAGCACGGCAAGGCCAAGAACCCCTGGCCGAACGTTGACGCTCAGTCCGGCGTCATTCAGTGGTACTACGGTCTCCGCGAGTGGGACTTCTACACCGTCCTCTTCGGCGTCGGCCGCGCACTCGGCTGCATGGCCAACATTACGTGGGACCGTGGTCTCGGCTATGCGATCGAGCGGCCCAAGTCGGTTACCACTGCCATGCTCGAGAAGTGGGCTGAACAAGGCACTGGCCTGAAGTAATAAGTTTCTCCTTCATGCGGGGGTGCTCTAGGTGGGCACCCCCGCATATTATCGGGAAAGCACAAAAATGGGGAGATGTTTGCGCATCTCCCCATTTTTGTACAAATTTCCATTGATTGTGTTTTTTGGCAGTTCAGGCGACAATCTGGGCGCTGAATATATAGAGATCAGCGCCTTCCTTCCAGTCATCAGGCCGAAGTCCCGCCTTGAGGCATGTCTGGGACAGAAAAGTATCCCGGTCCCAGCCGTGCTCCACTGCCACCTGCGGAAGGAGCACGCCGCGGCAGGAGTTCTTCTCGATGTAGATGCCGTGGGTGCCCACCTTGATCTCGTCGGGTGACGATATCTTATCAAGAGGACTCAGAACTGAAATCTCGAGAGTGAAGTCGGTGAGGTCCGCCGGTTTCATGGGGTAGAACCGCGGGTCGCGGGTCGCGGCTGATATGGCCATCTCCTGAACAAGTTTGTAGAGTGGCTTGTCTGAAATGAAGCTGCCGATACAGCCACGGAGAGCGCCGTTCATCTTGATACTGACGAAACAACCCTGGTGACCTTGGAGGTTCGGTTCCGGCGCATCACGATTAGGAATTGTTCCCTCCCGGACGTACCAGATAATTGCTTCCCTGGCAAGGGTGAGGAGTTTATTCTGCTCATTGCGGGTCAGGTTCTGTGCCACGTTACACCCCTTGCTGGATAATTTTTCCTTACATGTACGCTACTTTTTTTTCCTGTTGGTGACAAGAGCTAATTCCTGCTCGGGGGGAGAGCATGGTCAAGCGGTATAAGGTTCTCGTGGGTGGGGAGTGGGTAGGTGAAGACCGCCCAGGGATCGAGGTTATCAATCCTTATGACGGTTCGGTGGTGGGAGTTGTGCCGGAGGCAACGGCTAATGACGTGGACCGAGCCATCGAATCGGCACGCAAGGGGTTCGCTGAAATGGCTGCTTTGCCAGCCTGCCGTCGCGCCGAGATCCTGGCGCGCGTCTCCGACTTTATTGTAAGGGATCGGGAAGAGATCGCCGAGATCATTGCGCGGGAGGCGGGTAAGTCCTGGAAGTATGCATTGTCCGAGGCGGACCGTAGTGCGGAAACATTTCGGTTTGCTTCCTTTGAGGCGTGCAACGCCCACGGCGAACTCGTCCCTATGGATGCGTCACCCGTGTCAGTAGGCCGCTTCGGCTATCATATCCGCACTCCCATTGGTGTTATCGGCGCCATCACTCCGTTCAATTTTCCCCTTAATCTTGTAGTGCACAAGGTTGCCCCGGCCATAGCCGCCGGTAACGCGCTCGTCCTAAAACCTGCAACGAAGACTCCCCTTTCATCTATTAAGCTTGCAAGTCTCCTGGCCGAGGCGGGTCTGCCAGCCGGAGCACTCAATATTGTTATCGGTAGTGGCAAGACTGTCGGCAACCGGCTTGTGGAAGACGAGCGTCTTGCGATGATCACCTTTACGGGAAGTCCGCCTGTGGGGGGGGAGATCAAGGCGAGAAGTGGACTCAAGCGCGTAACCCTTGAGCTTGGCTCCAATTCTCCAACAATTATTGAGGAAGACGGCGACGTGGATGCGGCTGTTTCCCGCTGTGTTGTGGGAAGCTTTGCTAACTCAGATCAAGTTTGTATATCTGTTCAGAGGATTTACGTCCACCATCGCCGCTATCAAGAGTTTCTGGGGAAATTTGTCACGTCAACGCGACTGCTCAAGGTAGGGGACCCGATGGATCGCGAGTGCGATATCGGTCCAATGATATCCAGGGTGGAGCTTGAGCGCGCGGTATCTTGGCTTGAGGAGGCGAAAGGACTTGGCGCCAATATCGAGGCCGGCGGGCAGGTTATCGGCAATTGCCTGGAGCCAACCATTCTGAGTGGGGTAACTCCCGACATGAAGGTGGTCTGCTCCGAAGTGTTTGCTCCGATCGTGTCGGTGCTCCCCTATGATACCTTCGAACAGGCCCTCGACATGGCCGATGACTCCGTCTACGGTCTGCAGGCAGGGGTCTATACCCGGGACATAAACAAAGCGTTTCAGGCAATCAAGCGGCTTGACGTCGGCGGAGTCATCATTAACGATATCCCTACGTTCCGCGTTGACCACATGCCCTACGGGGGCAACAAGCAAAGCGGACTCGGTCGTGAGGGGGTCAAATACGCCATGAAAGAGATGACAAATATCAAGATGGTGTGTATTAATTTATAATAAATTAGCATATACTTTGTTCTCGTGGTGTAACCATCTGAAATTTGGTGCATGGTGAAAAAATTGTAGCAACAAAAAAATCTTGACATAATTTTTAAAGACAGTATATTCCATTCGTTGAGTTTATAAACCATGCGCTGTGCGCGAATATGGCAATCAAAAAAAGGAAAAGAGGTGAAACGTCAATGAAAAAACTGCTTTCTCTGACTCTGTGCCTTGCTATGGCCGTGGCTTTTGCTGCAGGCTGCAAGAAAAAAGAAGAAGCTCCGGCCCCGGCTCCGGCCCCGGCTGAGCAAGCCGCTCCGGCTCCGGCCCAAGCTCCGATGACTTCTGCCCAAGCTCCGGCTCCGGCCGACCAAGCTGCTCCGGCTGCTCCTGCTGAGCACAAGTAATCAGCTTACTTCTGCGAGCAATAGAAAAAGGCCTACAGAACATGTTTCTGTAGGCCTTTCTCTATTGGGCGGCCTGAAAACGGATTGACATGAGGCCGATTGCGTGGTATCTGGTACGGTCATTTTATCTCGATAAGCTCTGGAGGCCACGATGGAAAGAACATTCGCTATTATCAAGCCTGATGCGGTTGAGAGGAATATTGTCGGCAAGGTCCTCGAGAAGGTGGAGTCCGAAGGCTTCAGGATCGTGGGCATGAAGAAGATTTTGCTCTCCAAGAAGGAGGCAGAGGGGTTCTATTATGTTCACAGTGAGCGTCCCTTCTTCAATGACCTCTGCTCGTTCATGTCGCGCAGCCCTGTGGTGGTGCTGGTCCTTGAGCGTGAGAACGCCATTGCAAAGTGGCGCGAGGTCATGGGGGCCACCAATCCGGCCAACGCAGACGCTGGGACGATTCGCAAGGAGTTCGGCCTCAGTATCGAGGAGAACACGGTTCACGGTTCCGATTCTCCCGAGTCGGCTGCCTTCGAGATTCCCTACTTCTTCAGCCAGCTCGAACTCCTCTAGGTCATAACAAAGATTGCGAGGAAAAAAGCCCTTCCCCTGAAGGGCTTTTTTATATCCAACGACCATGATGAACGGTAAAACTGACGTTAAAAACCTGACCCTTGACGATCTTATTGCATTTCTTGCAGGCAAGGGGAAGGAACGCTACCGGGCGCGGCAGATCTTCAAATGGCTCTATCAAAAGGACGCCCGAAGTTTTGCCGAGATGACCGACCTTGCCAAAGACCTACGCCGGGATATGGAGGAAGCGGCGATCATCAGCAATCTCGAACCCGAGGCGCTGGAGGTGTCTCGGGACGGAACGCGGAAGTATCTGTTTCGTCTTGAGGATGGAAACACCGTCGAGTCGGTCCTTATCCCCGAAGAAGACCGCACCACTCTCTGTATATCGAGCCAGGTCGGCTGCGCCATGGCCTGCGAGTTCTGCCTCACCGGCACGTTCAGGCTCGCCCGGAACCTGACCGCGGCCGAAATCGTGAACCAGATTTGCGCGGTGCGGCGAGACGTGCCGGTCCGCAACATTGTCTTCATGGGGATGGGGGAGCCGCTGGCCAATCTTGACAATGTCGTGAAGGCGCTCAAGATCATCCTCCACGATGACGGCCTCCAGTTCTCGACCCGACGGGTAACGGTTTCCACTGCGGGGCTTGTCCCGGAGATGGAGCGGTTGGGGCGCGAGGTGACGGTCAATCTGGCCGTCTCCCTGAACGCCACCACCGACGATGTGCGGGACCGGATTATGCCGATCAACCGCAAATACCCGCTCAGGATGCTGCTCGATGCCTGCCGCAGCTATCCCCTGCCGGGGCGCAGGAAAATTACCATCGAATATGTGATGATCAAGGGGCTTAACGATTCTCTGGAGGATGCCAAGCGGCTAGTGAAGCTATTGAGTGACATCCCTTCCAAGATAAATCTGATCCCCTTCAACGAGCACGACGGATGCTCCTTCAAAAGTCCCGAACAGGGAGCAATCGACGTGTTTCACAGTTATCTGCTGAGCAAACATTTCACGGTAATCACCCGATCGAGTCGTGGAGCCGATATCTCTGCGGCGTGTGGGCAACTTAAGGGGAAGCTGGACAAGAGCGTTGCGAGTATCTAATTTTACTGGCCCGGGAGGAAGACGGCATGAGTGAGCAGGTGATCGGCGTCATCGGAGGAAGCGGCCTCTACGAGATGGAGGGGTTGAGCGATATCCGGAGCGTGGCGGTGGAGACCCCTTTCGGCGCCCCATCCGACGAGTTCATCACCGGTGTTCTCGACGGGGTGCGTATGGTTTTTCTCCCCCGGCACGGGAAGGGGCATCGCCTCCTGCCTTCGGAGGTGAACTATCGGGCCAACGTCTACGGAATGAAGAAGCTGGGTGTCACACGGATCATCTCCGTCTCTGCCGTCGGCAGCATGAAAGAGGAGATCGTGCCGGGTCACATCGTGATTCCTGACCAGTTCATCGACCGCACCAATGCGACCCGGGCTAACACCTTCTTCGGCAACGGCGTGGTGGCCCACGTGCAGTTCGCTGATCCGGTCTGCTCAGATCTCTCTGGCTGCCTGTATGAGGCGGCAAAGGCCGCTGGAGCCACCGTCCACCGGGGAGGGACCTATATCTGCATGGAGGGACCGGCCTTCTCAACCCGGGCCGAGTCGAACCTCTACCGCTCCTTTGGTGTGTCGGTCATCGGTATGACGAACATCCCCGAAGCCAAGCTGGCCCGGGAGGCTGAAATCTGCTACGGGGTCATCGCCCTGGCCACCGACTACGACTGCTGGCACGAGTCCCACGATGAAGTGTCGGTGGATGCGATCCTGGCCATCATCCGCCAGAACGTGGTCATGGCAAAGACCATCATCGGCCATGCCGTCAAGCGTATCGGCGCCGAGCGCCCGTGCCCCTGTTCCGCGGCCCTTACCTATGCCATCATTACCGACCGCGGCGCCATTCCCGCCGAGACCAGGGAACGGCTTGATCTGATCATTGGCAAGTATCTGTAGAAAAATAAAGGAGATTCCCATGGGCATACTCGTTGTCGGTTCCGTGGCATTTGACTCGGTGGAGACCCCTTTCGGCAAGGTGGAGAACGTTCTTGGCGGTTCTGCCACCTATTTCTCGACGTCGGCAAGCTTTTTCACTGACGTGAGTCTTGTGGCGGTGGTGGGAGAGGACTTCCCCCAGGAACATGTGGAATTCCTCGAATCCCGCAACATCGATCTGCGCGGACTCGACCGGGAAGGAGGGAAGACCTTCCACTGGAAGGGGAAATACGGCTACGATCTCAACGAGGCCCAGACCCTGGAGACCCAGCTGAACGTATTCGAGAGTTTCAAGCCGCAGATTCCGGCCGCGTACCGGGATGCAGAATTCCTCTTCCTGGCCAACATCGACCCGGAGCTCCAGATGGAGGTCCTCAGTCAGGTGGAGAAACCGCGGGTCATTGCCTGCGATACCATGAACTTCTGGATATCTTCCAAGCCTGAGGCGCTCAAGGCGGTCATCGCCAAGGTCGACATCTTCATCATCAACGAGGGGGAGGCGCGTCAGCTCACCCAGGAGGCCAATCTCACCAAGGCGGCCCGCAAGATTCTCGCCATGGGGGTGAAGACTCTCGTTATCAAGCGGGGCGAATACGGCGTTCTCATGTTCAGCGACCATTCGGTATTTGCTGCACCGGCCTATCCCCTTGAAGACGTCTTCGATCCGACGGGGGCCGGTGACACCTTTGCCGGCGGCTTCATGGGGTACCTGGCCAACACGGGAGATACCTCCGAGGCTGGGGTTCGCCAGGCCATCATTTTCGGGAGCGTCATGGCGTCGTTCAACGTGGAGGACTTCAGCCTCAACAGGCTGAAGCGGCTCGACTACGGGGAGATTGAGGCCCGTTATCGCAGCTTCAAGGCGCTGACCCACTTCGAGGGTCTCGCCGAGGGGTAGGGGGGCTGCGGTGCGGCCCCGTTCGTTGACAACATCAGGCAAATCTGCTACGGTTCACGAGGCGTGAACCGGCTTACTGTGCAGGTTTTCACGCCTTCCACGTGGCTGATTTTCCCTTGTCCGGGTTAGAGGTGATATCCGTGAAATGTCTTCTTGTGCTGGCCGGCATGGCGCTCTTTTCCCTCGCAGCATGCGGCGTGACCGACGCTTCCCGGAAACAGGCATCGTACCACTTTCAGATGGGGCTCTCCTATCTCGGGGAAAACGACGCGACCCGCGCCCTCATCGAACTGGCGGAGGCGGAGAAGCTTACCCCCGACGATCCCGCCCTCCTGAACAGCCTCGGCCTTGCCTACTTCTACAAGAAACGGTACGATCTTGCGGAACAGAAATATCGCCGGGCCATCGAGCTCAAGCCCGACTACTCCGAGGCCCGGAACAACCTGGGAGTGAACTATCTGGAGATGCAGCGGTGGGACGATGCCGTGACCCAGTTCACACTGGTCCTTGCCGACATCTTCTTCATCAACCATGAGGATGCCCGGATAAATCTGGGCCTCGCCAACCTCGGCAAGGGGGACTATCCCCAGGCCCTTGCCATCCTTCGCCAGTCGGTCGCGACATCTCCCCGGAACATCATCGCCCGCATCGGACTCGGCAGGGTTTACTTCGCCATGGACCGCAACGACCTGGCGATCCAGGAATTCACCAAGGCCGTCGAGCTGAACAGGAACTACCAGAACGGATACTATTACCTTGCCCTTGCCCACCTGAAGGGGAAGGACTACGTGTCGGCCGCCGATGCGTTCCGGGAGTCGATACGGATAGCCCCCGATTCGGAGAAGGGGCGGCTTTCCCGGGAATACCTGGAATCGATGCGCTGAGAGGTCCCCTTGTCTGACGCGCCTACCCCCGAGAGAGGGGGACTATCCATCGGCAACCTGCTGCGCGAGGCCCGCGAGTCTCGTGGGGAGTCGCGGGAGGACGCCGCCCGCGTCACTCGCATCGGGAAGAATTATCTTGCCGCTCTTGAAGAGGATGCATTCGACAGGCTCCCGAGTCATGCCTATGTGAAGGGGTTCCTCCGGGCCTACGGGAAACACCTGGGGCTTTCGCCGGACGACCTGGTCAGCAGGTACGAGGAGCAGGTTAGTCCTGAGCCAGTCACGGAGCAGGGAGAGGAGGGAGGCATTTCCCCGTCCAGGGTCCATGTGCCGACGGTCACCCGCAACCGCTGGATGATTCCGCTGCTCCTCCTTGCCCTTGTGCTCATCACTGCGACGATTATTCCCGAGCGGAACCCGGTTCAGGATCGCACCATTCCTGATCAGACTCCCGCCAAAGCACTTCCTCCCCTGCCTGTTCAGCTACCGGTGTCTTCGGCCGCTACAGCCACGCTACCGCCGCCGACAGTTCCAGCCGAAACGCAGGAGTCGCCTCCTCCTGAATCGAATGTTCCCTCACCCGTGTCAGGTGGAATGGTTCTGAAGCTCAAGGTGAACCAGGACTGCTGGCTGAACATCACCATCGATGGGGCAGTTTCGCAGCAGTACGACCTGAAGGCCGGCGATCTGATAGAATGGAAGGGGGAGCGGTTCTTCTCGCTCGATCTTGGCAATGCCGGCGGGGTCGAGGCCGAGTTCAACGGGAAGGGACTCCCGTCGTTCGGCGAGGCTGGCAAATCCGCCCACGTGGTCCTTCCGGCCGACCATGGTGAGGAACAGTAGCCCGAAAACCGGTACGGAACACGTCAGATCATTCAAGGAGAGGGTTTTCCATGCACATGGTGCGCTGTAGAAAATGCGGAAGAGTTATGAAGAGTGAGCGGATCGATCCTTACCGGGTGAAGCTGTCCTGTGTCTGCGGCTTTTCCGATTTTCGGACCGTTCCCGACAAGGCAAAAACGGTGAATCCTTTCTACCAGAAGGCGAGTTTGACCCCCCTTCTCGAGAGTGAAAAGGGGAAGATGGTTCTGACCATGCAGCGTGCCAACCGCGAGCATCTGGAGATCATCTCCCTGGAAGAGATCAGCATGCTCGTCTCCTCCGACTTCAATTTGACGGAAGTGCTCCAGCACGTCACGAAGAAAGTGGCCGGACAGCTCAAGGTGAGCGTCTGCAGCATCTATCTCCGGGAGGGGGGTGACCTTGTGCTGGCCGCCACCCACGGTTTCGACCCGGCCTTCATCGGCAAGATCCGGATCCGGATCGGCGAGGGGATCACTGGCACGGTTGCCAAGGAGGGGAGTTTCATATCCCTCACCCACGCCTCCAAAGATTCGCGTTACAAGCATTTTTCCGAACTCCAGGAGGAGAAGTACAATTCCATGCTTTCCTTCCCCATCAGCGACAAGAAGGAGATGTACGGGGTCATTAACCTCAATACCACCTCCATCAAGTCGTTTCAGGAGGATGAGATCTACTTTGTCTCCATCATCGCCAATCTGATTCTGACTGCCATAAAGCTTCGCCAGCAGGTGGCTACGGGTAAGAAAGCGTCGTAACCCGTTTACTTGACAGGGTAGGACTCCATGCTAGACTACTCAAACAGAACGCATCATGTGCCACCAGCGGAGTCAACCAATTGGCAGAGCAGGCAAAGAAGAGAATATTGGTCGTTGACGACGAGGAAAATGCCCGGATTGGACTGTCGAAGCTTCTCGAGAGAGAGGGGTTTGAGGTGGAAAGCGTCTCGAACGGCTATGAAGCCCTCAACTACCTCAATCAGCGGGAGGTAAACGTCATTGTCACCGACATCAACATGCCGGAGATGAACGGCATCACCTTCCTCAAGGAGCTCAATAAAAATTTTCCCGCGAGCAACGTCATCATGATAACCGCCTACGGCGGTGTCGAGTCGTACATCGAGGCTATGAACCTGGGGGCCTTCGAGTACATCAATAAGCCCATTAAGATTGAAGAACTCACGACAATACTGAAAAAGATCTTCAAGGACAAGGAAAGCTGCCACTGATCCGCAGATGATTTTCGGCTTACATCTGGCGGGTTCATTCAGATTTCTCCAGGGGGGTAGAGCGATGAAAACCTTTTCCACCATTATCTTTCCGACTGATTTCTCTGAAAACTCGGAGTATGCCTTCGACCATGCCCTGACCCTTGCCCGGCAGTTCAACGCCCGGTTGGTCGTCATACATGTCATCAACGAACCCGTGGATCTGCGCGGCTTTTACGTTCCCCACGTCTCCTTCGAAAAGCTCGAAGAAGAGATCGTGGAGGCTGCCGAGAAAATGATGGAAAAGTTTTGCCGGACCAAGCTTAAGGATTACGCCAACTACACCAGTTGCATCGTGTCGGGTATTCCTTATGACGAGGTCCTCAAAAAGGCTGAGGAGGAGGATGCCTCACTCATCGTCATGGGGACCCATGGCCGCAGGGGCATCGACCACTTCCTCTTCGGAAGTACGGCCGAACGGGTGGTGCGCAACGCCAAATGTCCGGTGATGACCGTGCGTCCTCCCGAGGCGTAGTGAGTTCTGCTTCATACAGGCAATAAGGGCAGCTTTGGCTGCCCTTTGTTATTCACAGATAGGGGGAGCAGATCATCCCATGGCTCATGAAGTAAGCGGTCCCAAGGGAACCCTTCTCATCATCGACGACGAGAAGGTTATCCTCGATCTCACTTCCATCGTACTCAGAAACCGCGGTTACACGGTTTACACCGCCCCTGACGCCGTGATCGGTCTGCAGGAGTTGGAGGAGTACCGCCCTCAGTTGGTGCTCCTCGATTACATGATGCCGGTCATGGACGGCTTCACCGCCCTCAAGGAGATCAAGCAGCACTTCCCCGACACCTACGTCATCATGTTCACCGGCAAAGGGAACGAAGAGATCGCCGTCGAGCTCATGAAAGCTGGGGCCTCAGACTACATCCTCAAGCCCTTCAATAATCAGGACTTGGTAGAGCGGATCGAGAGCGTCCTGCGGATCAGGGAGGTGGAGCTCAGGAACCGCGAGCTGATGGAGGAGCGGGAACACCTTCTGGCGGAGATCGAGGAGTGGAACCGGCAGCTGGAAGAGAGGGTCAGGGACAAGTCCGAGGCCCTCCAGCGGGCCCAGGCCGAGATCGTCCAGTCGGAGAAGCTCGCCTCGCTTGGGTACCTTTCGGCGGGCATGGCCCACGAGATCCGAAACCCCCTCAACTCCATAAACCTCTTTGCCCAGCTCCTGAAGAGCGGCTGCGACGATCCGGAGAAGCTCGACTTCATCGGCAAGATCCTCAAAGAAGTGGACCGGATCGACGATATCATGCGCAAGCTGCTCGATGCCTCGAAGCGTCCCCGATTCCAGTTGAGCGAGGTGCGGCTCGACCGGGTCATCGATGCCACCCTGGAGGTCTTCAGGCCCCAGACAACCCTCTATAACATCGGGGTGGTGAGGGACTTTCGCCACGTGCCGCCACCTTTCCAGGCAGACTCCTCCGAGATCGAACAGATCTTCACCAACCTGTTCCTGAACGCCATCCACGAGATGCACGGGGGCGGAACGCTCACCGTTCAGTTGGACCACGACGACCGGGATATCACGATACGGGTCTCCGATACCGGCAAGGGGATGCCCCGGGAGAACGTGCAGAAGATTTTCGACCCCTTCTTTACGACCAAGACGAGCGGCAGCGGTCTCGGCCTTGCGGTGGTGCTCCGCATCGTCAAGACCTACCATGGGAAAATCACCGTGGAGAAGAGCGAGGAGACCGGCACCACCTTTGCGATCAGGCTCCCGCTGCCCCCCTCCTGAGACCCCTTTCTCCTTTTCTTTTGGCCCCTGATTTTGTATGATGGCGCCCACTTTTCCCGAGTTTTTGATGAATTATAACTGATGCCGATTCTGGTACGAAACATTATCCTTTCCCCCGGAGAAGGGGACGAGTTGCTGCGTGCCCGGCTTGCCCTGCGCTTCGGGATGGCGGACCGGGATATCCGGACGGTGTGCCTGGTCCGCAAGAGCATCGACGCCCGCCGCAAATCCCGGGTAGTCATCGTCTGCACCGTGGAATGCCGGCTGGCCGACGAGGCGGGTTTTCTCGCGCGGCATGGCCACGACCCGGACGTAAAAGCCGTGGAGAGAGTGCCTCAACTGCCTCTGCCGCGGCTTGCCGGAGGAGGGCGGGTCGTTATCGTCGGCATGGGGCCGGCAGGGCTTTTTGCGGCCCTCAGACTCGTGGAATACGGCCTCACCCCCACCATCCTGGAACGGGGCAGACCGGTGGAGGAGCGGACCCGGGACGTGCAGGCCTTCTGGAGCCGCAGCGAGCTGGATCCCGAGAGCAACGTCCAGTTTGGCGAGGGGGGTGCCGGCACATTCTCCGACGGCAAACTTACCACGCGGGTAAACGACCCCCGGATCGGCTACGTCCTCGAAAAGCTCGTCGCCTTCGGCGCGCCACCGGAGATCCTGCACCTGGCCAAGCCCCACGTGGGGACCGATCAGTTGCGGCGGGTGGTGGCCGGCATCAGGCAGGGGCTCCTGGCCGCCGGCTGCGATATCCGCTTCCGGAGCCGGGTGACCGACATCGTTCCACGTGAGGGGCGGGTCGGCGCGGTGATCGTGAACGGCACCGATGAGGTTGCCGCCGATGTTCTCGTCCTCGCCCCGGGCCACAGCGCCCGCGATACCTACGAAATGCTCGACAGCCGGGGAGTTCACCTCCAGGCGAAGCCCTTTGCCATGGGGGTGCGGGTGGAGCATCCCCAGGAGCTCATCAACGGGATACAGTATGGTCGGGGACATCACCCTGCCCTGCCGCCGGCGGACTATGCCCTGGCCCATAACGACCGGCGCACCGGCCGTTCGGCCTACTCCTTCTGCATGTGTCCCGGCGGGGTGGTGGTGGCGGGAAGCTCCGAGGAGGGAGGCGTTGTCACCAACGGCATGAGTTCCCACCTGCGTAACTCCCCCTTTGCCAACAGCGCCCTGGTGGTCACCGTAGGACCCGATGATTTCGGCTCTCCGTCGTCCCTGGCAGGGGTGGAGTTCCAGCGGCTCTGGGAGCGGCGGGCCTTCGAAGCCGGTGGCGGGGGGTACCGGGCTCCGGCCCAGAATCTCCTTTCCTTCCTTGGCATGAAGGGGGGAAAGGGGGTATCCTCATCCTACCGCCCCGGGGTCAGGGAGACTGATCTCTCCCGGGTGCTTCCCGTTGCCGTGACGGAAACACTGAGAGAGGGGCTGCGCGTCTTCGACCGGAAGATGCGGGGCTTCGTCACCGCCGAGGCGACCCTCACCGGCGTGGAGACGCGAACCTCGGCGCCGGCGCGGATCGTACGGGGAGAGGATTGCCAGTCCGTGAGCCTGCCGGGGCTTTATCCCACGGGGGAGGGGGCCGGCTACGCGGGGGGGATCATGAGCGCCGCCCTGGACGGCATCCGGGTGGCCGACATCATTGCAGAGAAGATATCCGCCGAGACAAGGAGCGCGATTTGAACAAGGTTTACGTGAGCAGCATCAAGGACCGGAACCAGCTGGAGTCGGTCTTTCTGGTAAAAGACAAGATCATGGCCATGGCCAAGAACGGCAAGCCGTACATGACGCTGAAGCTCATGGACAAGACCGGCGAAATCGAGGGACGGGTCTGGGACAACGTGGACGAGCTCTCCGCCATCTTCGACCGGGACGACTTCATCGCCATCCGCTGCAAGGCCAGCGTCTACCTGGGGAAGATGCAGCTCGTCATCTCCGAGCTCCTGCGGGTGCCCGACGACCGGGTGCAGCTGGCCGACTTCCTTCCCGAATCGGACCGCCCCGTGGCCGAGATGGAGCAGGAGCTGGCCGCGCTCCTGGCGAGCTTCACCGACCCCCACCTGAAGGCCCTCATGGATGCCTTCTTCGGCGACGCCGAGCTCATGGCCCTCTACCGGATCGCGCCGGCCGCCAAGGGGATGCACCACGTCTACCTGGGGGGTCTCCTGGAGCATTCCCTGGCGGTGGCGCGGCTTGTGGATACCATCATTCCCCTTTACG
This sequence comes from Geobacteraceae bacterium, assembly GCA_905339345.1. Lineage (GTDB taxonomy): Bacteria > Desulfobacterota > Desulfuromonadia > Geobacterales > Geobacteraceae > Geobacter. The sequence goes on from CAJPFF010000180.1 coordinate 21,138, forward strand.
GGGGGCTCAACCGCGACCTCCTCGTGGCCGGGGCACTCCTCCACGACGTGGGAAAGGTGCGGGAGATGACCTACCAGCGCTCCTTCGACTACACCGACGAGGGGAAGCTGCTGGGGCACATCACCATAGGCGTGGAGATGGTCCAGGAGCGGATCGCCGCCATCCCCGGCTTCCCGGTGGAGCTGGGGATGCTCCTCAAGCACATGCTCCTTTCCCACCACGGCCAGTACGAGTACGGCTCACCCAAGCGCCCCAAGACCGTAGAGGCCACGATCCTCAACTACCTGGACGACCTGGACTCCAAGATCAACGGCATCCGGACCCATATCCGTAAGGAGGCCGAGAGCCAGAGCCGCTGGAGTTCCTATCACCGTCTCTACGACCGCTACTTTTTCAAGGAGAACTACTGTTCCGGGGAAGAGTACGACGAGGCGAGCGAAGCAGAAGCCGAAGGAGCCTCCCCCCCGCCGCCGGTCCAGCAGCAGCCCGCACCGCCGGAACAGACAGCATCACCGGCACCGCAGCCCCTGCGTGAAGAGCAGAAGAAAAAAGGGTTTCACAACAACCCCTTCGAGCAGCTCCAAGGGAAGAATCTCGATCTGTTCAACCAGTAATTTGTCTCGGGAGATACCGCATGATCTTCGAAATCGTTGTCGTCGGCCCCCTGGGGGTCAATTGTTTCATCCTCGGCTGCGAGGAGACCAGGGAGGGGGTGGTGGTCGATCCCGGCGCCGATGCCGACCGGATTCTTGCCCGGGTCCGGGCCCTCGGCCTCACCATCCGCACGGTCATCAACACCCATGGCCACTTCGACCACATAGGGGGGAACAGGTCGGTTCTCGAGGTCACCGGCGCCCGGCTCATGATCCACCGGGACGATGTCCCCTTCCTCTCCCGGGCCACCGACGTGGCAGCCAACTACGGCCTTGCCACCGAGAACTCCCCCCCGCCGGACGAGCTTCTGGAGGACGGGAAGACCGTCACCTTCGGGAAATGCGCGCTGAAGGTGCTCCATACGCCGGGCCATACCCCTGGCGGGTGCTGCCTCCTCCTGGAAGCGGAGGGGAAGGTCATCACCGGCGACACCCTCTTTGCAGAGTCGGTGGGGCGGACCGATTTCCCCGGTTCCTCCCACGAGGCTCTCATGGCATCCATCCGCACCAAACTCCTCCCCCTCCCCGACGAGACCCAGGTCTACCCGGGGCACGGTCCGGCCAGCACCATCGGCCGGGAAAAGCGGTATAATCCGTACATAAACGAATAGTCCTCCCTTCTCCCCTCCCCGGCGGGGGAGGGGACCTCAACTGTGCAGGAGCGAGCCACCCATGCTCAACGGCAAGCAGATCGTCCTCGGCGTCACCGGCGGCATCGCCGTCTACAAGGCAGTGGAGCTCGTGCGGCTCCTGACCAAGGCGGGGGCCGACGTCCACGTCATCATGACCCGTTCGGCCACGGAATTCGTGGGGCCCCTCACCTTCCAGACCCTCACCGCGAACCCGGTCCACACGGAGATCTTCAACCTGATCGCCGAAAGAGAGATCGGCCACATCGCCCTGGCCGACCGGGCCGACCTCTTCATCATCGCCCCGGCCACGGCCAATGTCATCGGCAAGATCGCCAACGGCATCGCCGACGACATGCTCACCACCACTGTCATGGCCACCAGGGCGCCGGTTCTCATCGCCCCGGCCATGAACGTGAACATGTGCACGAACCCCCTCTACCAGGAGAATGAGGAGAAGCTCCGGCGCCATGGCTATCGCTTCGTGGCCCCGGTCAAGGGGATGCTCGCCTGCGGCTGGGAGGGGGAGGGGAAGCTCCAGGACCCGGCGGTCATCGTCGAGGAGGCGGTCCGGTCCCTCACCCGGCCGGACCTGGCGGGTGAGCGGGTTCTCGTGACCGCCGGGCCGACCCTGGAGGAGATAGACCCGGTCCGCTTCGTCAGCAACCACTCGTCGGGGAAGATGGGGTACGCCATCGCCCGGGCCGCCCGGCGCCGGGGGGCAGAGGTGGTTCTCGTGGCAGGTCCCACCTGTCTCGACGACCCGTGGGGGATCGAGACGATCCACGTCTGTTCCGCCGCCGAGATGCGCGATGCCGTCATGGAGCGGGTGGCGGCGAGCACCGTCATCGTCAAGGCGGCGGCCGTGGCCGATTACCGCCCCAGGAGCCGTGCTGCGGGGAAGATCAAGAAGTCTGCCGATGCCCTGGTGCTTGAGTTGGAGAAAAACCCCGACATCCTGGCGGAAGTGGGAGGGGTGAAGGGGGATCGGGTCCTGGTGGGGTTTGCCGCCGAGACCGGCGAGCTGGTGGAGAACGCCCGGAAGAAGCTCACCGGCAAGAATCTGGACCTGGTGGTGGCCAACGACATCGGCCAGCCGGGGGCCGGCTTCCACGTGGACACCAACATCGCCAAGCTCATCCACCGGGACGGCCGGGTCGAGGAACTCCCCCTCATGGGGAAGGACAAGATGGCGACGCTCATTCTCGACCGGGTGGCCGAGCTGCGGAAGCGGGGGATGCGGGAAGAAGAGTAAGGAGAGGGCGTGCCCCTATCCTTTCGACAGGATCTGCAACAGTTTTTCCGGCGCCCAGATGGCCTCCCGGAGCCGTTTTCTCATGGTATCCACCTGGGTAACAGCGTCATCCTTGGCGATCTTGCCGGCGTTGTAGAGGAGCCTGAGGTTTTTCCTGACCGCCTCGGCGGTGGCCAGTGCCCGTTCCCCCGTGGGGTCGGCCTGGAAGTAGCGGGACTCCTCCAGCCGGTTCAGAAAGTCGAATACCGCGTCCTCGGCCAGGTCCAGGTACTCGCTCCGGTCGTCCTCCTCCAACGTGTACCGGGAGGTGTCGGAGAGGGTCTTGAGCACCTGCTGCCACTTCTCCAGCCGGCTCACCAGGAGGATCGAGTTGAATATCCGCTTGTTGGTGCCGAAGGAGAAGATCGTGTCCGAGAGGACGTTCCGCAGCAGGGCGTCGTTGGCCTTGTAGTTCTCCGTGGCCACCTTCTTCCCCGCCTCCCAGATCTCCTGGTCCACGTAGGTTTCCAGACGCATCTCCCAGTAGGCGTGCTTCAGGGTGAGCGAGGAGAAGCTCTCCATGATCTTGTAGGGGACGTAGTAGTTGTGGGCCACGGTGTCGGCGGCCAGGTGCGAGAGATAGCCGAAGGCGCAGGCCTTCTGGGGCGGGTTCCAGGCGTACTCCAGAACCTTCATCCCGATCCGCCAGCGGTGGCAGTGCTGGAGGTAGTGGGTGAACTTCTTGCCGAGGGTGATGTCCGCCGCGATGCAGCCGTAGAGGAAATCGTGGGGGAAGGCGCCCACGACTGCCGCCACGGCGGGGCTCACGGCCTGGAGATTGTTGATGACGGCGGTGCCGAGCTGGAGGTGGACGCCGGCGCCCCAGGCAAAGGCGTTGGCGGGTATCAGGAGTAGTATGAGCAGAAAAACCGGCAGGATGGACATGGGAATCATGGTATGAAACCATTGGAAAAATGTAAAGGAATTTGCCGCCATGGGA
>CAJPFF010000181.1 GCA_905339345.1 Geobacteraceae bacterium
CTCCACTCGGCAGTGCTCGATGAGGTTCTGCCCTGCCGAGCTGTTCATGATGTTGACGGCGTCCCAGTCCCCCATCCGCCGCTCCTTCTGGGCGGAGCGGAAGACGATGGGCTGGCTGGGGGTCCCCTTGGCCAGGAGGCGCCCCTGGATCATGATCCCGTTCTCACCGATGCCGTCGCCGTTGGTGTCCCGCCGGGTGAACTCCACGACCGTTCCCGGCAGGATGACCAGCCTGCTCCCCTCCGGGACCCTTACCGTCCCGTCCACCTCGATCCTCCCCTGCCAGACGGTTTCGCCCAGGAGGACCATGTTCTGATACTGGCGGCTTACCGGCGTGCTTTCGTCGACCGCGGTCACCTTCGGCTGCGGATACGCCCGGAACGGGGCCGTGTAGGTGTCTTTTTTCCGGTTACGGACAACCTCCGTGGTGCCGGTATCAACCCGGGCTCCCTGAAGGATGAAGACCCCGTAGTCGTTGTCGGTGATGCGCGAGTCGGCCACGGTGACACGGGCCTTGCTGCCCTGAGCCACGAGACCATAACGATTCTCCCGCAGCGTCGATCCGGCAAGCCGGAGCACTCCCTCCGCCACGGAGACACCGGAATCGGCGTGGGCAATCCGGCATCCCCGAATCGTGGCGGTGCCCCCGTCAAGAAGGATTCCCGCCCAGCTCCCTCCCTGTTTCTCCTCGCCGGAAAACAGGACCGGGGCCTTCTCGGTCCCTTCCACCACCAGGGTCCCCCGAACGGTTATCTCCGTGAGGGGCGAGAGGTATTCGGGATCGGTCTTGGTGCTCTCCGCCGCGGCAACCGTGACGGCGGTGCCGGCCCGGACGGTCAGGGTGACCCCCTCGGGAACAAGCAGATCCTCCGCAACCGTGACGCTCCCCTGCCAGACCGTATCTGCGGTCAGGACCCCCGCGGACGCGCCCCGGGCGGAGACGAGCAGCAGGGCAAGGATCAGCCCCAGGGATGAAGCAGCAATCCTGGACAATGGCATGGACATGGTCATGGTTCCCCAAAAGCAAGAGAGGTGCCGAACTGAATCATCGGCACCTCTCTTGCGGGTCGCGGCGGGTATCAGCAGGGATGAACCACCGCGCTGCCGACAATTCTCGGACGGACATAGTTTTTCTTCTTCATCGGTTTCTCCTCCTTTGTTACGGCTGTGGCAGCCGTGGGTGACTGATGCTACTGGTTCGGCCCCCGCCCCTTGAAATGGATGACGTTCAGGTCGATTCCCTTTACCGTCTTGCCGGCTTCAACCTTCACCGGCGCCGGCTCCTTCTCGCCGTATCCGCCAATGATCTCGCCTGCCTTCGGTGCCCCGCCGCCATAGACTTCACGGGACTTGAGGTAGTACGTACCCCCCTCGTCGACTCTCAGGAGATACTTCCCGTCCCTCCCCGTCCTCTCGGAGGCGAAGAGGGGTTTCCCCACCATGGTGGGGGAGACGAAGGCGAAGACCAACGCCCCGGCCACCGGCTTGCCGCCTTCGTCGAGCACCGTCCCCTCAATGGCCGTAACGCTCCCCTTTGCCGCAGCCTTCTCCCTTTTGAACGGTTTTCCCTGGGCAAGGGTACCGATATCCTTTGTCTCGCCAGCCTTGACGGTGTACTTCCGCAGATTCCCCTTCTCGTCACGGTTGGCCAGGAAATAATCCCCTTCATTTGGGGCGCCGAGCTCTTCGCCCGCAATCCTCTTTATGGCCCCCAGATAGTATGTGCCCGGACGGACCTCCGCGACGAACTTCCCATTGGCGTCAAGGGGGACGATCTCATCGGGCACCCGCCAGTATTTTTCCGGTGCCGGCGGGGGACCTGACTTCTCGTAGAACAGGAAGAGCGTTCCGTTTGCCATGGGCTCGCCCGATTTTTTCTGCAGCGTGCCCATGATGCGGCCCATCCCCGCGTCGGCGGCCAGTGCGGAAATCCCCGTACAGAGAACAGCGAGAGTCAGCACGAGAGAACAGATCCGTTTCATTCCCACTCCTTTATATCGCTATGAATTCGCACTGCTGAAAGTTGTACCACACATTTCGCCGGTCCACAATTTTCCACCCCCAAAGCGAGAGGGGAGGAGCCTGACGGCCCCTCCCCTCTCCCCTCCCCTGCTACTTGTCGTTGGACCAGCGCGGTGTCGGCTGGAAGTGGCAGCTGACGTTCCAGCAACTGCCGGTGGCATCGGGTGCCTGTTTCGAGTACCACTGGCCCTTGGTGGCGTTGAACTTGTAGGTCGGGTCGACCTTTACGCTCACCGGCGCCTTCTTCGCCTGGGTTGCGCCGCCGGACCAGACCGTCTCGTCACCCACATGGGCCGACGGACCGTCGCTGTGGCAGGCGAGGCACGGCGTGAAGCCCTGGTTAGGCCTGAGGTTGGCCATGAGGTGGCCCAGCTTCACGTGGGCGCCGCCGCCGCCCGAGTAGTTCTCAAGCTTGGCCGACGAGTAGGTGGCCTGGGAGGCCACGAAGCCCTTGGGCGCCGGCGGGTAGCCGTGGCACTCGTCGCAGGCCTTCGGCTTGAAGGCGTAAGTGTTCTTGTGGGAGTGGCAGTTGAGGCAACCCGATGTCGGATGGTTCACCCCTTCGTCAACGCCGCGCTTGTAGTGGCTGGTAAGGGTGTGGCAGTTCTGGCAGACGCCGCGATAGGGCGGCACGAGCTGCACCAGGTCGGTGGCAGTGGCGTAGTTGATGGTGGACGTGAGGGTACCGAAGGCAAGGAACGCGCGGATCATCCCCCGGTTGCCGGTGCCGTGGACGTCGTGGCAGACCTTGCAGTTCATGTCGTAGACGCCGCTGGCAGTTGCATGGGTGGTAACGTTCTGCCGGGAGACTGTAGGCACCTTGGCCGCGTTGTTGTGACAGCCGGCGCAGAGGGTGTTGTCGTTCACGGCGACCCGCTTCTGGTTGCCGGAGACGCCGTCGATGTGGCCGCTCGTGGCGTCATGGCAGGAGGAGCAATACCGGCTTGACGAGTAGTTGGCAAAGGCCTGGCCGTGGCCGCTGGCGGTGAAGTTGGCCTTGGCCGGCGCCGTCTTGCCGCCGATGACCGACAGTGGCGCCGTGTGGCAGCTCTCACAGGTGACCCGGCCGCCGGTCCAGACGGCACTCTGCTTGTGGCAGTTGGTGGTGCAGTTGGCGGCAACGACCTCAATGCCTCCGTTCACATGGGTAGCGGCAAGCTCGTTGGTGTAGGTATGGCAGTTCGCGCAGGAGGCAGCGCTGTTTTCATCGAAATTCGGGCCGTAGGCGGCGGTAAGGTGCGCCAGGTGCCCGTCGGAGTTGATGGGATCGGCACCGGTGGCCCGGTGGCAGGCGCCGCACTGGCCCGACGCGGCGGTACCCCAGACCGGGGCGACGACCGGCGCGGCCCCCTTGCCGTTGGAGTGGCAGTAGACCGTTGAGCAGTTGCTTCCCGAGAGGGTCTCGTCTCCGACGGTCCCGGAGAACTGCTTGTCCTTAACGGCGTTCACGTGGGTGCCGTTGGTGGTCCGGGCCGCGGCCAGGAGCGTGGTGCCGTCACTGACGGTGGAGGCGTGGCAATTGACGCAGCCGTAGGCCTTGCCGCTCACGCCGCCGGCTATGTGACGCGAATGGGCGTTGGTGGCCGGAGTGGCGCTGTGGCAGCTTCCACAGCGAGCGGCCCCGGCAAGGGCCATGATGTCGTCCTTGCCGCCCTCCCAGGTGGGGGACTTGTAGCTGCCGCCATTGCCGTCCGAATGGCAATAAGTAGTGGAGCAGGTGCCGGAGCCGGTGCCGTTGTAATCGGGGCTGGCGCCGTTGGCGGGGGCCTTCGTCCCGGCCGGGGTGAGATAGACATCCTGGAATGAACCGGTGTTGTGGCTGAAACCCTTGTGGCATTCGTCGCAGGCAAAGCTGTAGTAGGAGCCGCCGCCGGCGTGGCTGATGTGCGGTGTGGCCGATTCGTCCTTGAAGACTCCAGAGGTGCTGTAGTCGCGCACGCCGTCCTTCCCGTAGCCGGAGGTGCCGCCGGCCGAGTTGGCCTGGGGCGGGAAACCGTGGCACTGGGTACAGTTGGCGGAGAATCCCTGGGAATGGGTGTGGCATGAGCGGCAGTCCGCCGCGTTGGTGCTCGTCAGGTGCGTGCTGATGGTTCCGGGCAGTGTCGGGTGGCAGGCCACGCAGACGCCAAACCCGTCCTTGTTGTAGTTCTTCTGGGAAACGGAGGTGTACTGGTACATGACCTTGGCATTACGCACCGCTCCGTACTGGGTCGAGATATTCATGAACCGGTTGATGAGGTAGGCGTTGGGCGTCGTCCCGTCAGCCTCGTCCACGTGACCGCCATGGCAATCGGCGCACTGGACGTTCTGGTTCTTGGTGCCGTTGTGGTTCTTCACCCGGGCCAAAGTGTTGGCCGGGTTGTCGGCGGACTTGTGGCAGTTGGTGCAGACGTTCGGGTCGGTGACCGTACTCCCCTTCAGGTCGGTGCGAAGGAGGAAACCGCGGGAGGTGGAGAGGAGCCCCATCCGGGCGCTGGAGGCGTTGTCGAAGGTCCGGCTGTTGGAGTCGGTGTAGTGGACCCCGTGGCAGGTGGTGCAGACCACGGCGCCGCTGCGGGACATCTTCATGGCCGAGGTGGGGTTTGCCGGATTGCTGTTTTGGGGCGTGGCGTAGAACTCGTCAGGCCGGGCCGCAGCCCTTGCCGCGTAGTTCATGGTCACCGGGTGGGTACCCAGGGTATGGTTCGTGGTATTGCGGGGACGGTGGCAGTCGAGGCACATCTGGTCATTCTCGTTGCGGACCCGCAGGAAGGGCTTCGTGTTGAAGGCTGACGAATAGGAGTAGTGGATCGAATGGCACCGGGCACAGACGATGGTGCCCGACAGAATGTTTGTATTGAACGTGGGTTCGGTGGGGGGAAGCGCCCCCGCCTTGGGGACCCTGTCCCTGCCGATCCAGTTGTGGGAGGTCTGGTAGACGACGCCGGGGCGTGCACTGGTCCAGGTGCCGAAGGGGTTGGCGAAGTCCGCCAGGGTGAACGGCTTCATCTGGCCGTAAGGAACACCGGGCTTGTGGCAGGTCTGACAGACGTTGTTGAAACCGGTGGCCCCCAGGGTGTTGTGGGTGGAGTGGCACGTGTTGCAGATATACCCCTTTGGGGACCCGACGGCGACTTCGTGGGGCGCATCGATGGCCCACACCGCGGCGGGGACGACCAACGCGACTATGATCGCGACAAAGGTCTTCATCGTCATTACGTTCATGGCACACTCCTGAACATTCACACGTGCATTCTATTTGTTGTGGCAGGCCAGACACATGGCGCTGCCCACGTTGTCCCGCACCAGAAACGGCCTCAGTGCGGTATTCCCGCCGCTCCCGCTCGGCTGCCCACCCCAGGTGGTTCCGAAGTCCACATGGGGGTCGTGACAGGTGGAACACTCGATCCGGTCGCGCCCCCCCCCGAAGAACCTGAGCCCCGCACTCCTGGCGTTCTCGATGGGATGGAGTGCCGCTGCCCCCTTCTCGCTCTGGGCTGCGGCATAGGAGAACGAGATGGGGTGGTCGTTCATGAGGTTGGTGCCGGCGTAGCGATCATCCCCCGTCCAGCTCTTAGCGCCCAGGTTTGCACGGTAGGGCTCGCCGAACACGTTGATGTCCATGGCCAGGGCCTGGTTGTTGGGGTTGGCCGAGTCGTAGTATCCGTCGTCACCCCTGCCGAAGAACTGAACCACACGCCTGCCACCGTCAGCGGGCTGGGCGTCGATGCCGATATCGCCGTTATGGAGCACGTTGATGGCGGTCCGGCCGTCGTGGCAGGAGAGACAGAGAAGCGATTCGGGACCCGGCTGCGTCACTCCCTTGGCTACGCTGGAGAGGGTTGCCGACGAGGTGTACATCTGGAACGCCTGGGTAGGGTTCACCTTGTTCCAGAGGGGATTTGCCGGCTGGGCGTGGTGGGGCGTGTGGCAGAAGATGCATATCTGGTCCGTGTCGGAGCTTTCCCAGTGCCGTCCCGCGAGCGGTGCGTCGCTCGACAGGTTGTGCACCGTCCAGCGTATGTTGCCGGGTCCCGCGTTCACGATCGCCCCCCAGGCCGTTATGGCCGCCATCACTGTCACTGCCAGGAAAAGTTTCTTCATTCCGAAAACCTCGTTGCGTGTAGTCCGTTACGCCGCGCTGCGTCCTGCATCCCACCCCGAGGGGGTCTACCAGCTCGGCATGCCGAGGGCCTTTCTCATGATCAGGATTGCGTCAACCAGATCGATCACGCCGTTGGGCCGCGCCTTCCCCTGGTAGAGGGGTCCGATATCGCCGTGGGCCAGATGGCTCACGGTCGGCGCCGTCTGCTGCGTGAATATCCTCAGGGCCAGGAGCACGTCATGGATCGTCACCGTGCCGTCTCCGTTCACGTCGCCGTCGGGGGCGTTCACCACGAGGCTGCGGACCGTGCTGTTGCCGGCGGCGTCGGCCGCCCGCACCGCAAGGGAGTCCGCGTCGTAGCCACCCAGTTCGAGGATCGCACTCCAGGTGCCGGCCCCCCTCGTGACCGTCCCTGCTGAACCGTTGCGGTCTTCCACCGTCACGGTTGCCCCCGCCTCCACCGTGCCGGAAAGGGTCGACGGATAGGGGGTGTTGACCGCATCAAGGGTAAGAGCCGGCGGTGTGCCGTCGTAGATCACGGTCCGGGTTACCCGGCTCACGTTGCCGGCCGCGTCGGTGGCCGCAAAGGTTATGGCGTGGCTCCCCTCGCCGGCAAAGGTCGCCGCCAGGGTGAAGGACCCGTCGGTTACCGTCACAGCAACCGGCGTGCCATCCACATCGGCCACAAGGGTTACGGGACTCGGATCGGTTACGTGGCCGGCAAAGCCGATGGTTTTCAGGTTGGTCACCAGGTCCTGGCTTGGGGAACTGATCACCAGGGCAGGAGAGCCGGTATCGTAGGTGACGGTCCGCTTGACGGAGGTGACGTTCCCTGCCAGATCAACAGCAACTACTTCGATGGTATTGATTCCCGGAGAGAGTGTCACGTCGGCGCTCCAGGAGGTTCCGTCCATCCTGGCCGGCATTCCACCCACCGAAATGGTGGCGGTCTGGTCGAGGGTGCCGCTCACGGTCACGTGGTCGGCAGTGACGTAGGAGCCGTCGGCGGGGGCGGTAAAGGTCACCTCAGGCCGGGTTGCGTCGAAGATGATGGTCCGGATGTCGGTCGCCACGTTACCCGCCAGGTCGACGGCAGCGACCATGATGACGTTGGGGCCGGGGTTCAGGGTGACGGCAGTGCTGAATGAGCCGTTCACGGGGACAATCGGCTGACCGTTGAGGGCAACCACGTCAATGTTCGCGTCGGTCACCACCATCTGGATGTTCTGGACCTGCTCGCTGGTGTAGCTGCCGTCGGCCAGGGTCGAGACGGTGATTGACGGCGGGGTCGCGTCGAGGGTCGTCGTGGCGGTCGCCGTCGTGGCAGCGCTCAAGGACTTCTCAGCCTTCACGGAAATGGCGTTGGCACCGGCAACGAGGGGCACCCGGCAGCTCCAGGTATCGCCAAAGACCAGGGCCTTGGCGCTCTTGCCGGTGGTGGTGTTGGTCACGGTCACGACAGAACCCGGATCCACCAAGCCGGAAAGCTGATGATTGGCGTCGGCCGTGAAGACGGGGAGCGGTTCAAGGGTCAGCATGGGCCCCGCTTGCAGGTAGCTTACCGTCACCGATTGGGTGGTGGCGTTTTTGGCCGCGTCGCGGGCAGTCACCGTAATGGTAGAGCCCCCCGCGGCAAAGCCGCTCAGGGTAGCCTGCCAGGTGGAGGGGGTGGGGAAGGTGATCGCCCCCACCGTGACCGAACCGCTGGCCGCTACATTCAGGGTCGCCCCCGCCTCCACCGTACCTGAAATATCCAGTGTCGGGTTCGTGAAGGGGGAGATGATCGGGGCAATGGAGAGGGCCGGCGGGATCATGTCGACGGCAAGGCCGCCGCCATCGATGCCGTATACGGTCACGTTGCCAAAACCGTTCACCACCAGGAGTCGGCCGCTTGACTGGTCGAAGTGGACGTCGGAGGGGACCATAAGCTTCCCGCTGGTGCTCCCGTAGCTGCCTATGTAGGAAAGGAACACCGGCGGCGTCGCCGGATCGATGGCCTGAACCGTGCTCTGGAAGGTATCGACCACGTACATCCGCTTAAGTACCGGCGTCGGGTCGTTGGTGTACTCGAAGGATACACCCTGGGGTGCGGTGAAGCGGAGCGGGTTCGTGCCGAAGCCGCCGATGGTCCGCTTATAGACACCGCTCTTGTCAAAAAATTGGATACGGCCGGTCCGTGTGTCAACAACCGCCACCTGTTTCGCAACCTTTTCGAAAGCGATGCCGCTGGGGGTGGAGAACTTCCCGGCCGTGGTGCCGAAGGATCCGAATTTGCGGACAAAGGCGCCGGCGGCATTGAAGACCTGCACGCTGTTATCGAGGCTGTCGACCACGTAAATGGAGCCGTCATCATCCACCGTGATGCCGTTGGCCATCTTGAACTGCCCGGTACCGGCGCCAAGCCGTCCGGTTTCCTCGCCGGCGGCGTTGATCATCGCCACGAAGGTTCCCTGTCCCACGAGCAGCGTACCGTCAGAGGCAACGGCAACCCCCTGGGGCGTCACGGCGGTCTTGATTACCTGCGCCAAATGACCAAATGAGTCGTATTTCAGGACACCCCTGACAAGGGAGTCCGTCACGTATGCGTTACCCAGGGAATCTCCGGAAATCCTCAGCGGAGAACGTATTCCCTCGGACACTGAATCCTGTATCTGAACGGTCGGCACTGGGGCGGCAAATGTCACCGCGGCCAGTGAAATAACCAGACACGCCAGGAAGAAGGCGACGGACACCATCCATTTCGGCGATCTGAATACCATGATAATGCCTCCGCATTTTAGTGCAGGTAACCGGTCGAATCGGGGCTGCTTTCGATTCGCCTGGGGCTCCTGCATGAGAAAAGAGCAATATCAGTGCCAAACATACGATGAATCAGGCATTTGACACCACTCCCCACAGAACCACCCACCCGGCACTTCAGGAGATCAAGGAAGGAAAACCGCAACACCGCACCCGGACGTACTTCCCGCCAGGTGGCGGCCATGGCGACCCGGGGCCGTGACATTTTTTTGACTATCACCAAGGGAATTGTCGTGAAAAACGGGGGAAAGGACGTGCCCGGCAGGTACGAAAAGCTGCCGGGATTCCGTCATATGACAAGGTATGCAATGAGGGGGGAAAGAAACCTACTTCAGGTAGCCGAACTTCTTCATCCGGTAGCGGAAGGCATCGATGCCGAGATTGAGCTTCTTGGCCGCCTTGGATTGGTTCCACTCACTGATCTCGAGGGCCTGGCGGATAAGCTCCTTCTCCACCTCTTCGATATCGATCCCCTCGGGGGGAAGCTTGAAGGTGGTGATCCCCCCGGACTGGGACGACGCCTTGGCGACAATCTCCAGGGGGAGGTGCTCCAGGAGCAGCGTCTCGTCGTTGCCGAGGATGATGGCACGTTCGATCACATTCTTCAGCTCCCTGATATTGCCGGGCCAGTTGTAGTCAAGAAGGAGCTTCTCAGCCATCTTGGAGATGCCGGTGACGTGCTTGTTGAACTCGCCGTTAAAGGTCTCGATGAAGTGGTTGGTAAGGGTGAGAATGTCATCGCGCCGCTCCCGCAGGGGGGGAAGGAAGATGGGAATCACCTGGAGCCGGTAGTAGAGGTCGTTGCGGAAGCTCTTCTCCTCGATGGCCTTGAGGAGGTCGCGATTGGTGGCGGAGATGATCCGGACGTCCACGGAAAACGACTTGGTTCCGCCGATGCGGCGAAAGGTCCGCTCCTCCAGGAAACGCAGGAGCTTGGCCTGCATCCCCATCTCCATGTCGCCGATCTCGTCAAGGAAGACGGTACCGCCGTCGGCCAGCTCAAAGAGCCCCTTTTTCATGACCTTGGCGTCGGTGAAGGCCCCCTTTTCGTGGCCGAAGAGCTCGCTTTCGAGAAGTGTCGCCGGCACGGCCGCACAGTTTATGGCGACGAAGGGGCGCTCTGCCCGGGCCGACTTGTAGTGGATCCACTTGGCGACCAGCTCCTTGCCTGTCCCCGACTCCCCCTGGACGAGTACCGTGGAGGCGTCGCTCTTGGCCACCTTCTCCATCATGTCGAGAACGTTCTTCATGTGGCGGCTTGTGCCGATGATGTCGGGTGAGCCGAACTTCTTCGCCTGTTCGCCCCGCAGCCGCTGGACCTCCCGGCGCAGGTCCGAGGTCTCCAGGGCCTTGCGGATGACGATGGCCATCTCGTCCAGGTTGAAGGGCTTGTTGATATAGTCATATGCCCCGAGCCGCATGGCGTGGACCGCCGTCTCCAGCGCCCCGTGGGCCGTGACCATGATGACGATGATCTCCTCGTCATGTTCCTTGATCTTTTCCAGCACCTCCAGGCCGCTGATGCCGGGGAGCTGTATATCGAGCAGCACCAGGTCCGGCTGCTCCTCCCGTGCGATCCGCAGGGCATCCTCGCCGTTGCCGGCCGAGACAACCTCGTATCCCTGCTTCTTGAGATTCTGCTCCAGGGACCAGCGAATGAGATGCTCGTCGTCGACAACCAGTATCTTCGTCTTTCTCACGTCTACTCCTTTATGGCATCCAATCGAGTTCGCAACATTACAGCGGACAAAGAATACAGAAGCCAAGGGTCAGAATCCAGTATAAAACCTCCAGACTACTGAGCCCCCACATCCCACGCCACCGGCAGGTCGATGGTAAACACGGTTCCTTTGCCGTCCTCGCTGACCACGGTGAGGATGCCGTTGTGCTGGCTGATGAGCTTGTGGCAGATGGCGAGTCCCAGCCCCGTCCCCTGGGCCTTGGTGGTAAAGAAGGGGGTGAAGATCTTGCCGATGATGGGCGCGGGAATCCCGGGGCCGGTATCCCCGATGGTGGTACGTACCCAGCGTTTGCCGCCATGTTCCACCAGGCTGCTCCCGACGGTAAGGGTCCCCCCCTCCGCCTGCATGGCCTGGATGGCGTTCAGAATCAGGTTCAGGAATACCTGCTGCACCTGCTTCGGATCGACGAAAACCCCGGGAAGCTCTTCCGTCAGCTCCAGGCTCTTGGCAATATTCTTACCCCCCTTGTGCTGGAGGGCGAAGAGAAGGGTCTTGCGCAGGATTTCGTTGATGTCGGCATGGGTCGGCTCGGGGGGAGTCGGCTTGCCGAAGAACAGGAGGTCGTTCACGGTCTTGTCGAGCCGGTTCACCTGCTCGACCACCTCGCCGATGATCTCCTTGCGGGGGTCGTCATCGGTGAAGTCCTGGCGGATGATGGTCATGGCCGCCGAGATGCCGGCCAGGGGGTTCTTGATCTCGTGGGCTATTCCCGCAGCCATTTCCCCCACCGAGGCAAGGCGGTCGGCCCGCTCCATCTGCTGAAAGTGGTACTCCTCCAGCTCCTGCTTCGCCTTGTCGAGCTTGCCGACCATGGAGTCAAAGCTGACAATGAGCCGTCCGATCTCGTCCTTGGCCCGGGGAGTCATGCGGACCGACAGGTCCCCCTCCTCCACCCGGGCCATGTTCCCGATGAGGTTATTGAGGGGCTGACGGACGAACCTGACGATGACAAAGGAGATGGCCGCCGCGCAGAAGAGGATGACCGCCCCGGTGGAAAAAAGGAAGAGCCGCGTCGCCTCCAGGATGCGGCGGTTGGTCTCGGCCAGGGAGTAATTGACATTGAGGACGCCGATGATCCGCCGCTTGGTGCCGTGGCAGCGCTGGCACGGCAGGTCGTTGTATATGGGCTTGATGACCCCGAGAACCTCGCCGAAGGCGTCACTGGTGTAGACCCCTTCCTTGCGGTTGTTGATGAAGAGCTGGTAATCGCCGTCGGGAACCGGCGTTCCCACCTCGTTGGGGCGGGACGACTTGAGGATGATCCCCTGGGGGTGGAAGATTCGGACCCCCACGAGCTTGTTGTGGCCATAACCCACCATCTGCAGGATGACCTGCACGTCCTGGGTGTCGCCGATGCTCATGGACTTGTAGATGCTGCGCTCGATGGTGTTGAGGAGAAGGTGGGAGTTCTCGCGGGCACCCTTGATGAGCTGGCTCTTCTCCCGCTTGAGGTTGAGGTAGGTAAAGGTACCGATTCCCACGGACAGCAGGCCGACCAGGGTAACGATAACTCTCATTGTCAGGCTCTTGAAGATCAACCTACCTCCGGGGAAAAACCTCGGCATGGGAGTCGCGCAGCTCAGTCTTCAGTTGTTGACGGGACTGCCGGCCCGCCATCGCCCGCCTGGCTCCCGAAGGAACCAGGACCCAAGGGGACGCCGGACGATCCGGGGCCCGCGGGGGAGCCCAGATTAACGGTGCCGGCAGCGGGCGCCACGGCCTCGGGGAGGCCGAAGACCCATTCCTTGTACATATTTTTCTGCTCGAGAAGGCTCAACTCCTTGTCGAAGTTTCCCTTCTTGAGGGGCTCATCCTCGACGGTGCTGCGGACCCCGATGATCCCCTGCTGGGGGTTGCGGACCACCTCGAACTCATCGCCGGTGAACGGATCGGTGTAAAGCCGTCGCAGGTAACGCTCCTTACCCAGGGAGCCAGGGTCCTTCAGGAGATCCTTCAGCTCGTTCAGGGGCCGCCGGGCCTGCGTAGTTGTCTTGAGCGGCTTTCCCTCCGTCAGGTGGTACTGGTGCCAACGCCTGATGGCACGCTGGTACTCCAGTCCCCGGAAGAGAAGTTCCGCCTCCCGCTCACGGTGCATCCTCATCCGCCAAGACTCTCCGGCGATGCCGAGCATGATCCCCATTATCACGACGATCATGAGGGCAGCGACATAGGTGAAGCCGGCAGAAGAGCGCAGGACACGTCGAAATGGTGAGGGAGCGAGGGAGTAAAGAACGAATAATCTATTCATCTGTCTCACCATCTCGCTAACTCACCATGGCCCATCACTTCACTTCCGCTTGCGGACGAGGATCTCCCGCGCAGCGTCCACGAGATCGGCCGGCATGAGCCCGAAATACTTGAGGAGTTCCTCCGCCTTGCCGGAGGTGCCGAAGCGGTCGTTGACGCCGACCCGCTTCAGGGGAACGGGGCAGTTTTCCGCAAGGAACTCGGCCACGGCGCCACCCAGTCCGCCGACGATGGAGTGCTCCTCGGCGGTGACGATGGCGCCGGTCTCCCGGGCCGCCTTCAGGAGGATTTCCCCGTCCAGGGGCTTCACGGTGGCCAGATGCACCACCCGGGCGGAAACGCCTTCCGCCTTCAGGGTTTCGGCAGCGGACAGGGCCTGGGCGGTCATGAGGCCGGTGGTGACGAAGGTCAGGTCGGTGCCGTCGGCCAACTGGGCTCCTTTGCCGATCACGAAGGGGGCGTCGACAGCGGTGACGGTCGGCACTTTGTTGCGGCCGAGCCGCACATAGACCGGCCCTTTATACGCGGCGGCCGCCCGGATCGCCTTGGCGGTCTCGGGGCCGTCGGCCGGGACGATGACGGTCATGTTCGGCACGGCCCGCATGATGGCGAGGTCTTCCACCGACTGGTGGGAGCCCCCGTCCTCGCCCACGGTGACCCCGCCGTGAGTGGCGACGATCTTCACATTGGCCTTGGGATAGGCAACCGACTGGCGGACCTGCTCCCAGGCCCGGCCCACGGCGAAAATGGCAAAGGTGGAGACGAAGGGAATCTTCCCGGCGGCGGCGAGGCCGGCGGCGGTGCCGACCATGTTGGCCTCGGCGATCCCCATGTTGAAGAAGCGCTCAGGAAACTTCTTGGCAAAGACGGAGGTCTTGGTGGAACCGGAAAGGTCGGCTTCCAGGACAACAATGCTGCCGTTCTCCTCCCCCAGTTCCGCCAGGGTCTGTCCATAGGCGTCGCGGGTAGCGATCATGGTGCTCATATGTCAATGTCCTTTCTGTTCGTTTGTGTAGGGGCGCGGTTGCCGCGCCCAGGGGCGGGGAATCCCCGCCCCTACAGGTAGCACTGCTCTCCCAGGCACTCCAGGGCCTTGGGGAGCTCCTCGTCGCTGGGGGCAACGCCGTGGTAGGAGGCCTTGTTCTCGAAGAACGAAACCCCTTTCCCCTTGACGGTGCGGGCCACGATGACCGTCGGCTTCCCCTTG
>CAJPFF010000182.1 GCA_905339345.1 Geobacteraceae bacterium
GGCGAGTGGCCGTGGACGGCGATGTTAACGGTATTTTCGGTGATAGCTCCGAGATTGGTGGAAACCCTGCTCCGCTTGGGAAGCCCGTAGAGGCAATCCATGGCGATTGCGGACCCCATCACGCTGCTCCAGGCAAAGGCAAGGCCGCAGCGGAGCACTTGGCGCATGATGTTCTCCCAATCGCCGTCAGTGCCGGTGGTGGTGCGGTGCAGGGCCTCGAACACCTCGTGGTAGGCCCCCACGGGGAGGATGTCGAGCTCCTTCCAGACCGCCAGCCGCTCCGGTGTCGCCAGGGCCTCCAGGGTCCGGTGCGGTCCGGGAATGGTCCGGCAGAGGTCTTCCAGAAGGATGAGGGAAATCTCCCCCGCCATCTGCGGAATGGTCTTGCTCTCGTCGAAGATCCCGAAAGCCTTGGCCGTGGCCACGACCTTCTCCGGGCCGAGGATCGGCAGATCGAGAGCGCCCTCAGCAGCTCCCTTGAGGGCCAGCATCGCCTCCCGCCCCCGGGCCCCGTGGGCCGCTACGCCGGCCGCCGTCCAGCGAAGGATGTTGCGGGCCACGATCAGGTGGGCATCGGCCCCGCAGACTCCCCGCGGGCTTTTCGGCGTGATCCGGCACGGTCCCATGTGGCAGTTTTTGCAGCAGGTGCCGGCCAGGCCGAAACCGCAATGGGGCTTCTGGGCGTCGAAACGGTCGAAGGGAGTCTCGATGCCAGCCTGGTCCAGGTGCTCCAGCATGGCACGGACTGCCGGATCGGGAGTGCGGGCCATTACATCGCTCTTGGCGGGGAATAGGGTTTTCTTGCTCATGATCTGCTCTCTCTTGGCTCGATCAACGGATAAATACGGTCACGCATGTATTTACTATTTAATTAATCAACAAATACCTACAACAAAACAAATCGGCACGATAAAGAAAAGTGGCTGTCCTGTCAACATTCCATTAATAAAGAAACATGCTTCCCGAAGATCAGTCCCCGTCACTTCAGCCGGATCTTCTCGCTCTTGTCGATCTGAATGACCTTCCCGTCCTGGATCACGAGGGTAACAGTGCCGAAACGTATTTCCCGAAGCGCCGCTCGGATCTTCTCCTCGAGATCGCTGCTCCACTGTTCTCCCTGATCGATAACCGCCGCGTTTGCCATCTTCCACCTCCCCTGTTTGGCTCGCCATCCCTGGCGCACCTAGATCTGATAATCTCCCACAAATCTCTGCATCTTCCGCGGCCTTGCGTAGACCGTTTCGCCGACGTCGAGGGCTAGCCGGTCCGCTCCGTCCCGGGAGAGCTCCGCCTCCACCGTTTTGCCGGTGCCCCGCACGAGGAGCTCCACGCGCACCGCCGGCCCCACGGCCTGGATATGGCGCACCTCGGCCTCCACTGCGTCTTCGGACTGTCTCCGCTCCACCTCGATGTCGTGGGAGCGGACATACCCCACCGACAGCTCCGGCGCAGCCGCCCGCGCCTGTCCCTGCTCCGCCCGGCAGTGGAAGAGGTTCACGCTGCCGAGGAAGTCGAAGACGAAGGGGTTGGCCGGCTGGTCGTAGACCTCCGCCGGGGTCCCCACCTGCTCGATCCGCCCCTTGTTCATCACCACGATCCGGTCGGCCACTTCCAGGGCCTCTTCCTGGTCGTGGGTGACAAAGACGCTCGTCACGTGGATCTCGTCGTGGAGACGGCGGAGCCACCGCCGAAGCTCCACCCGCACCTTGGCGTCAAGGGCGCCGAAGGGCTCGTCCAGGAGAAGCACTTTCGGCTCCACCGCCAGGGCCCGGGCCAGGGCCACCCGCTGCCGCTGCCCCCCGGAAAGCTGGGTGGGGTAGCGGTCGGCGAGCCCCTCCAGCTGCACAAGGCGCAGGAGCTCGTGGACCCGCTCCCGGATCTCCTTCTTCGAGGGCCGCTCCTTGCGGGGCTTCACCGTAAGGCCGAAGGCGACGTTCTCTTCCACGGTCATGTGCCGGAAGAGCGCGTAGTGCTGGAAGACGAACCCCACCTGCCGCTCCCGCACGTGGCGGTCGGTGGTCTCCTCGCCGTCGAAGCGGATCGCCCCCCCATCGGGGATTTCGAGCCCGGCGATGATCCGCAGGAGCGTCGTCTTCCCCGACCCCGAGGGGCCGAGAAGCGCCGTCAGCTCTCCCGAGGGGACGGTGAGATTCACGTCGTTCAGGGCGGTGAAGCTGCCGAACTGTTTGTTGACACTGACAATCTCTATGCTCATGTCATGGTTCCTTTGTGGTGATGTAGGGGCACGGTCACCGTGCCCAGGGAGGGGAAACCCCTCCCCTACGATAATTCCCGCATCCGCCATTCAACGAAGCTCTTCACCACCAGGGTGACGAGCGCCAGAAGCGCCAGGAGCGAGGCCACGGCAAAGGCGGCGACGTAGTTGTACTCGTTGTAGAGGATCTCCACGTGGAGGGGGATCGTGTTGGTGCTCCCCCGGATATGGCCGGAGACCACCGATACGGCACCGAACTCCCCCATCGCCCGGGCGTTGCAGAGGATCACGCCGTAGAGAAGCCCCCACTTGATGTTGGGAATCGTCACCCGCCAGAAAGTCTGGAAACCGCTTGCCCCGAGGGTTATGGCCGCCTCCTCCTCGTCCTTCCCCTGGGCCTCCATGAGCGGGATCAGCTCCCGGGCCACGAAGGGGAAGGTGACGAAGACCGTGGCAAGCACAATCCCCGGCACGGCGAAGATGATTTTGATGTCATGGGCCTGGAGCCACGGCCCGAGCCACCCCTGGAGCCCGAAGAGGAGGACGTAGATGAGCCCCGAGATGACCGGCGACACCGAGAACGGCAGGTCGATGAGGGTGATGAGGAGCTGCTTTCCCCGGAACTCGAACTTGGCGATGGCCCAGGCGGCCACCACCCCGAAGATGAGATTCACCGGCACGCTGATCGCCGCGGTGATGAGGGTCAGCTTCACCGCCGCCAGGGCGTCGGGCTCGCGGATGGCGGCGAGATAGGCGTCCCACCCCTTCTCGAAAGCCTGGGCGAAGACTGCCGCCAGCGGCACGAAGAGAAAGAGGCCGAGGAAGAGGAGCGCCGTGATGATGAGGGCCCAGCGCACCGGGGCCGGCTCGGTGCGGGTGCGGGAAGGTGATGGAGCAGAACTGGACATGTCGTAATCTCCCGATCAGGCCGCGTGGCGCCTGCTCCATTTCTGGAGGAGGTTTACGGTGAGGAGCATGAGAAACGAGAAGAGGAGCATCACCGTGGCGATGGCGGTGGCGCCGGCGTAGTCGTACTGCTCCAGCTTGGTGATGATGAGGAGCGGGGTGATCTCCGACACCATCGGCATGTTGCCGGCGATGAAGATGATGGAGCCGTACTCCCCCACCCCCCGGGCGAAGGCCAGGGCAAAGCCGGTGAGAAGCGCCGGGAGAAGCTCCGGCAGGAGGACCCGCCGAAAGGTCTGCCAGCGGTTCGCCCCGAGACAGGCGGCCGCCTCCTCGACCTCCTGCTCCAGCTCCTCCAGGACCGGCTGCACCGTCCGCACTACAAAGGGGAGGCCGATGAAGGTCATGGCGACGAAGATCCCGACCGGGGTGAAGGCGACCTTGATCCCCCGGGGCTCCAGATACTGCCCCAGCCAGCCATTGGCGGCGTAGACCGAGGAGAGGGTGATGCCGGCCACGGCTGTGGGGAGCGCGAAGGGGAAGTCCACCAGGGCATCGATGAAGCGCTTGCCCGGCAGGCGGTAACGCACCAGCACCCACGCCACCAAGAGCCCGAAGAGGGCGTTCACCCCTGCCGCCGCCAGGGCCGCGCCGAAGGTGACCTTGTAGGAGGCCACCACCCGCGGCGCCGTAACCGTGGCGAAGAACTCCCCCCAGGTGAGGCTCGCCGTCTTCACCACCAGGGCCGACAGGGGCAGCAGCACGATGAGGGAGAGATAGAAGACCGTATAGCCGAGGGTCGGGGTGAAGCCGGGGATGACAGTGTTTCGTGTGATTGGTCTTGTCGCCATGGTGGTTGGTCCTTTGCATAATCCCAATGCAGGGCTGCGGATTTTACGCCAGATCGTCGCACCCGCAGGAGAGACTGCGGAGGCGTAGCAGCGCTACGCCGCACAAAGGAGCGACGAGGACGGCGGCGAGATGGCGTGAAATCCGCAGCCCCTACGTCAGTGTTATTTCCCCGGCCCGTAGATCTGGTCGAAGACCCCGCCGTCGGCGAAGTGCTTTTTCTGGGCCGCCTTCCAGCCGCCAAAGGTGTCATCGATGGTGAAGAGCTTCACCTTCGGGAAAGCCTTGGCGTATTTGGCCGCCACTTTCTTGTCGATGGGGCGGTAGTAGTGCTTGGCCGCGATTTCCTGCCCCGCCGGGGTGTAGAGGTATTTGAGGTACTCCTCGGCCACCTTGCGGGTCCCCTTCCGGTCAACAACCTTGTCCACCACCGTCACCGGCGGCTCCGCCAGGATGCTGACCGACGGCACTACGATCTCGAATTTGTCCTTGCCCAGCTCGTTCACCGCCAGAAACGCCTCGTTTTCCCAGGCCAGGAGTACGTCACCCTGCCCCCGCTGGACAAAGGTGGTGGTGGAGCCCCGGGCGCCGGAGTCAAGGATCGGCACGTTCCTGAAGAGCTTCGTCACAAACTCCTTGGCCTTTGCCTCGCTGCCCCCCTTCTGCTTCAGGGCGTAGCCCCAGGCGGCCAGGTAGTTCCAGCGGGCACCGCCGGATGTTTTGGGATTGGGGGTGATCACCTTCACGTCGGGGCGGACGAGGTCGTTCCAGTCGCGGACCTTCTTGGGGTTTCCCTTGCGGACGAGGAAGACGATGGTGGAGGTGTAGGGAGAGCTGTTGTGGGGGAGCCGCTTCTGCCAGTTGGCGGGAATGAGTTTCGCCTTGTCGGCGATCTCGTCGATGTCGTAGGCAAGCGCCAGGGTCACCACGTCGGCGTCGAGGCCGTCGATGACCGCCCGGGCCTGTTTCCCCGAGCCGCCGTGGGACTGCTTCACCGTCACGGTGTCGCCCCCCTTCCCCTTCCAGTATTTGGCGAAGGCGGCGTTGTAGTCCTGGTAGAGCTCCCGGGTTGGATCGTAGGAGACGTTGAGGAGGTTTACCTCGGATTGGGCCGCCAGCGGGGTGGCAAGGGCGAGAACTGCGGCGGCGAGGGTGGCGATGGTTCTGAGAGTTTTCATGGTCTGCTCCTTTGTTGTTTAGCCTATCGATTTTGTAGTCTAATTGGGCACAAAAAAATGCCGTGCTTAGATCGTGTAAAAAAGCGCCCCGTCCTTCTTCTGCTTCTCCTGCTCGATACGCTCCAGCACATCGGCCAGGGAGGCGCTGTCGAGGATCTGGGCCATGGCGTCGCGCACGTCCTTCATGACGAGGCGGATGCCGCAGCTCCACTCGTCATCACACTCCTCGCACCGGGCGTAGGCGGACTCGCTCACGCACGGCACCGGCGCCAGGGGGCCTTCGAGGGTCCGGATCACCTTGCCCATGCTGATCTCCCGCGGCGGTCGGGCCAGAGAGTACCCGCCCCCCTTCCCCTTCTTGCTCTGGAGCACCCCGGCATTCTTGAGGGCCAGGAGGATCAACTCCAGGAACTTCTTGGGAATCCGCTCCTCCCGGGCCAGGTCCGCGATGAGGATCGGTCCCTTGTCGAACTCCCGGGAGAGGTAGATCAGCGCCTTGAGGGCGTATTTGGTCTTTTTTGATATCATTAGTCGATAAATCCTATAGGGTGTTGATACATGTTTCGACGAATTGAGTCAAGAAATTTTTTACATACCAGAACCATACTGAATCTCAACCTCCTGGATCACGGCATTGGCCTCGGCAAGGGAGAAAATGGCTCGTTTCCACAGTCC
>CAJPFF010000183.1 GCA_905339345.1 Geobacteraceae bacterium
GTGGCGACCGCCCTTGTCGCGTTGAGCCGCCTGGGGGTGAAGACCTCGATGATAGGGCGCATCTCGGACGACCGGCCGGGGGACGAGATCAAAAAAGGCCTTCGAGAAGAGGGCGTCGACACTAAAGGGCTGCTTGTGAAAGAGGGCGGCAAATCCCAGCAGGCCTTCATACTTGTCAACTCAAAGGGTGGCTCGAGGACGATCCTCTGGCAGAGGCCGACCGTCTCCGCGATAGCTCCCCGTGAAATAGACCCTGCCCTTTTCAAGGGCGCGAGCTTTCTCATGCTCGACGGCCTCATGGCTGAGGCTTCATATCACGCGGCCTCAATCGCCTCTAAAAGAGGGGTCCCGATAATGCTGGATGCGGGCAGGATGCGGCCCGGAATGCTCAAGCTCGCCTATATGTCCGACTATGTCGTCTGCTCCGAGGAGTTCGTCGGCGGGATGAAGCTCAGCCTCAAGGAGGCGTTCAAGAAGCTCTCCGGCGGGAAGGCAAAAGCGGTCACGATAACCCTCGGCGATAAGGGGAGCTTCACATGGCATGAGGGACGCATCTTCATGCAGAAGGCCTTCCGCGTGAAGGCCCTCGACACGACGGGCGCTGGGGACGTCTTTCACGGAGCGTACGCCTATGGCGTCGTCCAGGGCTGGGATATAAAAAAGACGGTCGAATTCGCTTCTGCTGTGGCGGCGATGAAGTGCAGGGAGCTCGGCGGCAGGAGCGGCATACCGACGTTGCAGGAGGCGATGAAGTTTTTGAAAGAGGAGAGGTAGGGGGGTGTATACTTCACCCAATTCAACACTTTTTCGCGCTTCCGCGCTTTAACGCTCTCATCAAACTACCATGTAACGCGGCTGCCGCCGCTCTTTGTAACATGCTCTGCGCGCTTTCCTTCTCCCCTGCCCGCGAATCGCTCCCCCAAGGTCGCTTCGCTCCCAGGCTGCCTCGTTGCGATTCGCCCTACCTCCGCGAGAAGCGCTCCGCATGTTACGGCGCATGGGTTAAAGACAAAATACAAAATAGTGAGTGAGCCTTATGTCTCAGGAATTAAAGCTATTGAACACGCAGTTGGTTGCAGGTTAAATCTTCTGCGTATTTTAGAA
>CAJPFF010000184.1 GCA_905339345.1 Geobacteraceae bacterium
CGGGGGTAGGCGTCGAAGTCCTCGGTGGGACCAAACTGGGTTGGGTTCACGAAGATGCTTGCCACAAGGATGTCGGCCCGCTTCCTTCCCTCAACCATAAGGGAGGCGTGTCCTTCGTGGAGGTAACCCATGGTCGGGACCAAGGCAATGGTTTTGCCGTTCTTCCGGGCTTCCCGGGAAAAGGCCTGCATCTCGACAACCGTTTCAATGATTCTCATCTCAGCTGAACGAGTGCCCCTCGTCGGGGAACTCTCCTTTCTTCACGTCGGCAATGTATGAGGAAACCGCCCCGGCGATAAGGGCGCCGGCATCCGCGTAACGTTTCACGAATTTTGGGGAGTATTTTTCGCACAGGCCGAGGATATCGTGGATAACAAGCACCTGGCCGTCGCAGTGGGGCCCCGCGCCGATGCCGATAGTTGGTATGGAAAGATCTGCGGTGATTCGTTCCGCGAGCCTCAGCGGAATCCCCTCCAGGACCACGGCGAAGGCACCGGCCTCTTCCACGGCCTTGGCATCTTCAATGAGCCGCTGAGCCTGCTCCTCCTTCTTTCCCTGGACCCTGAATCCCCCCATCCGGTGGATCGACTGGGGGGTGAGGCCGATGTGGGCCATGACCGGGATGTCCATATCGACAATGGCACGGATAGTGGCGGCAACGTGGGTCCCCCCCTCCAGTTTGACCGCTTCCGCTCCTGCCTCCTTCACTAAACGGCCGGCGTTGATACGGGCATCACGAAGGTCGGTCTGGTAGGAAAGAAACGGCATATCGGCGACCACGAGGGCCTTGGGCCGTGCCCGCACCACAGCTCGGGTATGATAGATCATTTCGTCCATCGTCACCGGCAGGGTGTTATCGTACCCGCCAAACACGACGCCGACCGAGTCGCCGACAAGGATCACATCGATGCCGCAATCATCCATGACGCGAGTTAAGGGGTAGTCATAGCTGGTGAGGACGGTTATCTTCTCCCCCGTCGCTTTCATCTTCTGGATATCGAGGATTGTCTTCTTAGGATTCACGGGAACTCCACTCAAAATAAAATGCGCCACCGGGGTTCCGGAGGCGCATGTGACAAGACCAAGGGAAGAGAGTGCCCCCCCTGTCGTTGCGGCTATTGCCATCCGTCCCGGTTCTTGCGAATCCAGGCAGTATCAATTTGTCGTGAACAGATTTTCGGCTCCGCCAGTGTTGCGGGCCATCATTTTAAAACACGGTTATTGGTAGCACAAATCGGACGACGCTGTCCATACAATATTTCAATTACCGGTTCGGTGCATGCGAAGAAAAATCAGATTAACCGGCAATCTTCTTCATCATCTCAAGTTCGCTTACCACGGCGCTGCTTTCTCCGCGGCGGACCTCCATATCCTGGAAAATCTTGGTGACCATCTCGCCGACGGCCTCCACCGACTGCTTGATCTCGCTGCCGTCCTCCACCTGTTTGACAGTCGCCCGCACCATCTCCTGGGTCATCTCCTTGATGGTGTCAACGGATCGGACAATGCTCATGGCAGCGTCGGACTGCTCCTTGGAGGCCTTGAAGATCTGGGAGCTCATGCTGCTTACGTTCTCGATGGAATGGGTGACAAGCTGGACGCTTCGGGCCTGCTCCTCGGTGGCGGTCTTAATCTCGTGGGTCATGTCCATGGAGCGGGCCGAACTTTCGTGGATCACCTGTAGCGATTGCCCCATGACGCCGCCCAGCTCCACTCCCTTCTGCACCAGCTCCTTGGAGGCTGAGATGTTCTGGGCCGCGCTCCGGGATTCATTCATGATCTCCTCGATGATGCCGGTGATCTCGCCGGTGGACTGGCCGGTCTGGAGCGAGAGGTTGCGGATTTCGTCGGCAACAACGCCGAAGCTCTTGCCGTACTCACCCGCCTGGGCCGCAATGATGGAGGCGTTGAGCGCCAGGAGATTGGTCCGTTTGGTGATGTCGTTGATGACGCCGACGATGCTTTCGATTCGGCCGCTGTTTTCGGTGAGCCGCTTCATGGCGTCGAAGGAGAGCCCGACCGAGCGCTGGATCTCGGCAAGTGACGCAACGGTTTCCTTCACCACCCGCCTGCCGCTGTCGGCCTCTTCTTTCACCTTGCTGGACACCTGGTGGGAAATGGCGGCACTCTGCTCCACGTTCTTGATGGTGGAGTTGAGTTCTTCCATGGCCGATGCAGACTTGTCGATGGATTCTGAGAGGTAGTCCAGGTTTTTCGTCACCTGTTCGATGGATACGTAGATATTGCTCACGGAGGAGCTCGTCTCGTCAACGGAGGCAAGGACGCTTTCGGCTGCGGATGCGATATGGGCGGTGCCGTCGGCAACGGAGTTGACTGCGTCCTTGAGGTTCATCACATAGCGGGAGTAGTGATCACGGTTCTTGAGCAGGTCGGAGAAGGTGGTTTCCAACTCAGAGGTGAGCGTTCCTATGGCCCTGAGAAGGTTAATCCTCACGATGGCCGACGCGGCCTGATCGGCGAACAGCTTGATAGTGTCCACGTCGGTATCATTCAGTGAGCGCCTGCTCTGCCGGTTGTCGATGCCGAAGATCCCCACGGTCTCTCCCTTTACAATGATGGGACAGAGGACGAAGCTCCTGGAGCGGAGCGCCCGGATCGCATCATAGGGGGGCTTGAGCCGGAAGTCAGACGGATAGGAGCTGATGTCGTCTATCATGTAGATCTGCCGATCGGCAAAACACTTGAAGATGACCCCGCTGCGGATATCTATGGGGATGGTCACTCCCTTGTGATTGAAGTCAGGGGTACCGACGGACGCCACAAAGGAAAGGTTGGAGCGCCCCTCATCGGCCATCAGGATACTGACCCGCTCATAACCGAGGACGTCGTGGAGTCCTTCTGCGCACAGGCGCAGCACCCCGTCAATATCGATCGATTTCTGGATTTTACTGCTGATCTGGTGGAAATTCTTGATGTTGCTGTCGAGGGCCCGGTAGCGTTGCTCAAAGACCTCCTTTTGGGAGGCGACCTCCTGATGAAGGACATCCAGTTCCGCGGCGCGGCTGTGGAGCTCATCGCTCGTCTTGCCGATGTAGTGACCGAGGATGGCGAGCACACAGGCTGTGCCGATCCCCATATAGGCATAGAGCGCCATATTGAAGGGAGACTTGACAATGTCGCCGAATATCTGCGACAGGAGGGACCGTTCCGGGTCGGCGAAAAAAATAACGCGGATAAGCGTCCAACCTATGGGGGCGCTGATCCCCAGGATGCATCCGAAAAGTCCGTAGAGAAAGCTTCTGTTCTTCACGACAGCCCCGGAATCCATAAACGGTTTCCCTCCATGTGAATCGTTCCCGAAAAGGGATGCTACATAATAACATCGGCCGCTGCATGAATTTCTTCAGAGAAATATCTCTGCACTCTATAGTGCAGGGTCGTCAAAGTCAATTATCACTCCCTTCCGACGTTGATTCCCAACTCCTTGGCAGCGGTCACCATTTGCCCCTTGGGATCAACGAGTTTGAGCTTGCGGACCGCCTTTTCGATGGGAACGGATCGGATGGCCCTCCCCCTGAGGCAGATCATCTCCCCGTACTGCTCCTTTTCGATGAGATCGACAGCGCCGATGCCGAAACGGCTCCCGAGGCAACGGTCAAAGGTGGAAGGCGATCCTCCCCGCTGGAGATGGCCAAGAACCGTCACCCGGATGTCCATGTCGAGACAGGAGGTGAGCCCATGGGCCACGAAACCGCCAATGCCGCCGAGTCGCTCGATTGCAGTGGTCTCGTCGGCTTTCTTCTGTACGACCCGTGAACCGCCCCGCGGATAGGCCCCTTCGGCCGCCACCACGATACTGAATTTGCTTCCCCGGCGCCGCCGTGCATCAATGGAATTGCAGACGGTTTTAAGGTCGAAGGGTATCTCGGGGATGAGAATCACGTCGGCCCCGCCGCTGATGCCCGATTCGAGCGCTATCCAGCCGGCATAGCGTCCCATGACCTCCATAATCATGACCCGATGGTGGCTCTCCGCCGTGGAATGGAGCTTGTCGAGGGCATCGGTGGCGGTTTCCAGGGCCGTGTTGTAACCGAAGGTGACGTCGGTTTCCATGAGGTCATTGTCGATGGTTT
Source organism: Geobacteraceae bacterium (assembly GCA_905339345.1). Lineage (GTDB taxonomy): Bacteria > Desulfobacterota > Desulfuromonadia > Geobacterales > Geobacteraceae > Geobacter. The sequence continues at coordinate 4,095 of CAJPFF010000184.1, forward strand.
TCGGTACGCCGACGACCGGCACCCCCTTCTTCATCAGCTCAAGGGCGATCTTGAGGGAGCCGTCGCCCCCCACCGCCACGAGGGCGTCGATGCCCATCTCTCTGATCCGCGCCACCACCCGGTCGGAGACATCAGTCAGCACTGTCTTGCCGTCCACTTCCATGGGGTAGGAAAAGGGATTGCCCCGGTTAGAGGTGCCGAGGATCGTTCCGCCCCGCGGCAGAATCCCCCGCACATCGTTGAGCCCCAAGGGCCTGGGGCTCCGGTCGTAGAGGAGGCCGTCGAATCCGTCCTCGATACCGACCACCTCCCATCCTCTCCCAATGATGGCGCTTTTCACAACGCCCCGGATGACTGCATTGAGGCCGGGGCAGTCGCCCCCGCCGGTCAGGATGCCGATTTTTCTTTTCATGGGTTTCCCCTTTGATAATGGTTCATTGCCAGTGCCGCGCTGCCGAGGAAACCGCCATCGTCTCCCAAGGTGGCCCGATCGATTCGCAGTCGTCTGCCAGGAATCGGAAACGCCCTCACGAGAATCTCCCGCTCGATGCTTTCCTGAAGAAGGTCGAAGCTAGCGGCGACTCCGCCTCCGATGATGAGCGCTTCAAGATTGAGGAGATTGGCAACGGACGCGGCCGCTATCCCCAAAGACCGTCCGGCCTCGGCGAAAAGGGACAGCGCGGTCGGATTCCCTTCCCGCGCGGCATCGGCAACCATCTTGGTGGTTATGCCGTCGAGCCGATGTCCTGCCAGCAGGATAGAGCCCTGTCGAGACATGACCTCTCTGGCTGCAGCCACCAGGGCGCTTGCGGATGCGTACTGCTCGAGGCAGCCATGGTTACCGCAGGGGCAGGGTTTTCCTTCAGGCTCCACGGTCATGTGGCCGAACTCCCCCGCCACGCCGTCGATGCCGGTCCAGATCTTCCCATCGAGTATCAACCCGCCGCCGACGCCAGTGCCGAGGGTCACCATCAGGAACGACCTGTACCCTCTCCCTGCGCCGTAAACACTCTCTCCGAAAGCAAACGCGTTCACATCGTTTGCCACCACTGTGGGGAGTCCGGTCATAGCCTGGAGTTCATCCCGCAGGTTCAAGCCGTCCAGGGGGGGGAGATTCACCGAGACATGCACGTGGCCGTTGTTGGCGATGAGTCCCGGAACCCCTACCCCCACGGCCACCGTCTCCCTGCCGTTGTCCCTGGCAATGCGCAGTAGGGACTCGATGCCTCTGCCGAGGAGCGAGAAGAAAGCCTGCCGGCCATGATGGATTTCGGTCCGGGATTTGGTTTTATGGATGATGACACCTTGCTCGTCCACGAGGGCCATGCGGAGATTGGTCCCTCCGACGTCTATGCCGATGTAGGCGCGGTCGCTGATTTCATCCATTCAGAAGATCTCCTGGCGACTCATGCCACGGGGTCGCGAAATGGGGATAAAGGCGGTCGTAGGCGGTCAGAAGTCCCTCGGGAACGACACGCACATCAGCAACGACCGTCATGAAATTCGAATCGCCATTCCAACGGGGGACGACGTGGATATGGAGGTGGTCCTCGATCCCGGCGCCGGCTGCGCGGCCGAGATTAAGCCCGATATTGAACCCCTGGGGTGAAGCCTCTTCCTCAAGGACGCCGCGACAGAGCCTGACGGTCCGGAAGAGGTCGAGCATCTCGTCGTTCGACAGGGCATCCAAATCCGCCGTATGGCGCCGGGGCGCCACCATCAGGTGGCCATTCGTGTAGGGATAACGGTTGAGCATAACCAGGGATAACGGCGTTCTGTGAAGGACTAGATTCTGCCGGTCCTCTTCGCTCCGTTCACCCAGACAAAAGATGCAACCGTGAGGTTTTTCATCGAGAATATAATCCATGCGCCAGGGCGCCCATATCCTCTCCATCGCTTCCCCCTGCCCCGAGATAATCTAAGTGCGACAACCCAGGAATTATCATCGAATTTCGCTCCAAATACAAGCTTTCACGTTATATTGACGATCCGCCTGCTGAGTAAAATGTTTTTTTAGCGACACTGTAATTTGCCCTTGACAAAAAGGCAAAACACGGTCTAAGGTGACATAATTTATGAGAAATCTATAGAATAGAACCCTGTAATAGCGGCTCAACAACGCGAAACTATTTTTACCGTGAATAAAAATTGAGCCCCCAACGAAGAAAGGAGCAAGGACCAGCATGAGTAAAAAACAGGATGCCTTGGATTACCATTCGAGTGGACGCAAAGGAAAGATTGAAGTCGTTGCCTCGAAGCCGTGCCTGACCCAGCGGGATCTCTCCCTCGCCTACTCCCCCGGCGTTGCCGAGCCCTGTCTCGAGATCGAGAAGAATCCCGAAGATGCCTACAAGTACACCGCAAAAGGGAATCTGGTCGCAGTCCTCTCCAACGGCACCGCGGTCCTGGGCCTTGGGAACATCGGCGCCCTTGCCGGCAAGCCGGTCATGGAAGGTAAAGGGGTCCTTTTCAAGCGTTTCGCCGATATTGATGTTTTCGACATTGAGGTAAATTCCGAAGATCCCGATGAAGTCATCAAGGTCTGTCAACTCCTGGAGCCCACCTTTGGCGGGATCAACCTGGAGGACATCAAGGCCCCCGAGTGCTTCTATATCGAGGAAGAACTCAAGAAAACCATGAATATCCCGGTTTTCCATGACGACCAGCACGGCACTGCCATCATTTCCGCCGCGGGTCTCATGAATGCTCTTGAGCTTATCGGCAAGAAACTCGATGAAATACGGCTTGTGGTGAACGGGGCTGGTGCCTCTGCCATTGCCTGCGCCAATCTGGCCATCTCCCTGGGTCTGAAAAAAGAAAACCTGATCATGTGCGATACCAAGGGGGTCATCTACAAGGGGCGCACCGAGGGGATGAACAAGTACAAGGAACGCTTTGCGGTGGACACGCCGCTTCGCACGCTGGAAGAGGCCGTCGAAGGGGCAGACGTACTGTATGGCCTCTCGTCCAAAGGGGCAATCACCCAGGACATGGTGCGCAAGATGGCCGCCAACCCGGTCATTTTCGCCATGGCCAACCCCGATCCGGAAATCACGCCGGAAGAGGCCCATGCCGTGCGCGGCGACGTGCTCATCGCCACCGGCCGCTCCGACTATCCGAACCAGGTCAACAACGTCCTCGGTTTCCCCTTCATCTTCCGCGGCGCTCTCGATGTCCGGGCCACCACCATCAACGAAGAAATGAAGAAGGCTGCGGTGTTCGCCCTGGCCGAACTGGCCCGTGAGGAGTGCCCCGACTCGGTCTGTCGCGCCTACGGCAACGTCAAGTTTTCTTTTGGCCGCAACTATATCATCCCGAAACCCTTCGACCCCCGGGCCCTCCTGCGGGTAGCACCGGCGGTCGCCAAGGCAGCCATGGAATCGGGAGTGGCCCGCCAGCCCATCGAGGACATGGAGAAGTACGTCGAGCACCTTGAGTCGCTCCAGGGGAAAGCAAAAGAAACCCTGCGCATAATCATCAACAAGGCCAAAAACGATCCCAAGAAGATCGTCTTCCCCGAGGGGGACAACGAAAAGATCCTCAGGGCGGCCCAGATCCTCATTGAAGAAGAGATTGCCAAACCGATCCTCATCGGTAACCAGGACAAGATCAGGGCAAACATGGCCGAACTGGGTCTCGACTTGAACGGCAGTGTGCAGATCATCGACCCGGCCACCTTCGAGCGGTCCGAAGAATATGCCCAGGAGCTCTACCGCCTGCGGCAACGCAGGGGCCTCACCCTCTCCGAAGCCCGGCGGATCATGACCCGAAAATCCCGCACCCACTTTGGCTGCATGATGGTGCATATGGGTGATGCGGATAGCCTCCTCTCCGGCATCGATACCCACTATCCCGAGACCATCCGCCCGGCACTGGAAGTCATCGGCAAGCAGCCCGGCCTGTCCAGCGTCCACGGTCTCTACATGATGGTCTTCAAGAAGGGGATCTATTTCATGGCCGACACCACGGTCTGCATCGAGCCGACTCCTGAGGAACTGGCCGAAACCGCCATTCTTGCCGCGGAAAAAGTCCGCATGCTCGACATCGAGCCGACGGTTGCCATGCTCTCCTTCTCGAACTTCGGCTCGGTTAACCATCCCCAGGCCCAGAAGGTCAAGCGGGCCGTTGAGATCGTCAAGCAAAAGGCTCCGGATCTCATCGTTGACGGCGAAATGCAGTCGGACACCGCTGTTGTTACGGAGATCCTGCAGAAGAGCTTCTCTTTTGCATCCGTCAAGGAAGCGGCCAACATCCTGATCTTCCCCGACCTCAACTCCGGAAACATCTGCTACAAGCTTCTCCACCACCTGGGCGGGGCCGAAGCGATTGGGCCGCTCCTCATGGGAATGCAGAAGCCGGTTCACGTCCTCCAGCGGGGTGACGATGTGACCGACATCGTTAACATGGCCGCAATCGCCGTGGTAGACGCCCAGAACTCGTAAGTACTCATCACCTGTATCGCAGAAACAATAAGGGGGCCGTGAGGCCCCCTTTCGCTTGCCATCCTTCAGGATACTTTGCTAGAATTTCCCATTGCGCGCTGTCCAACGTTCAACAATCAACAATTGGGAGCCTAACCGCGATGGAGCATCACCCGCCCCTGTACCGGCCTGCCAGGAACCTGTTCGCCAGAACGCTGACACTCTCCCTGGCGTTACACCTTGCCCTTGCTGTCGTCGCTGTGCTCTTCCCCGGTCGTCTTGCCCGTCTTGCCCCAGAACAGATCGTTATGGTTGACCTGTCGGACGCCAGCACCCCGTTACCGCAAGTAAGTCCAAAAACAACCGCTGTTCAACCTTCCGCCTCGATTCCGCAGCGACAGATGGTCCTTCCCTCCCCCACTGAAAAGATCCTTCCGGCACCTCTGCCGACTCCCGTGGAGGAAGTCTCTCCTCAACCGCCCCCCCAAGCCACTGGCCCATCCCTCTCCCTTGGCCTCACACGGGGTTTTTTCAGAAGCCTCGCCGACGGGGAAACCCTGCGCGGTGATGTGCGTGAGTACTATTTTGCACTGGTGGAGCGGGTCAACGAACAGTGGTGGTCGGCGGCGGGCGGCACCGATGTGGAACCGGGGCGACGGGAGGCCCTCGTCACAATAATCGTTCGGAAAAGCGGAGAGATATTCGATGTACGGCTGGTTAAGAGTTCGGGTAATGACGAGTACGACCGGATGATCCTGGATGCCCTCCAGGCCGCGTCTCACCTTCCTCCCCTTCCGGAGAGCTATCCCGGGGAGTTCTTTCAGGCACCGTTGCGCCTCATGGCGCCCCGCGGCCTCCTCTTTTCCTGAACGCCTTCTGCTGCAGGCGGGTCCTACGAAAAAAGGGCGGGAGTTACCCCGCCCCTTCCTCAACTTCATCAAGATCTACAAGTTCTAAATCGGCCGTTTCCAATGAATTGTCGTCGCACTGGAGACGGGCGATCTTCTGTGCCGTGTCCCGGAAAGCGGGATTGAGCGCAAAGACCTCTCGGTAACCGGCCAGGGCCCGGTCCCCCTGGCCGGTCGACTCATGGAGCAGAGCCAGCTCGTAGGTGAGGCAAAGCCGCTCCAAGGCTGAAAGCTCCGCAAGCTCGAGTCCCGCGCGGAAAAATTCCTCGGCCCTCGCCGAGTCCCCCTTCTCCCGAGAACAGATGCCCTGAAGGGTAATACAGTCGGCACGGCGCCGCGGATCGCGGGCAGCTGACTGCAATTCGGCGATTGCGTCGTCGAAAAGCCCCATCTCCTTGTAGGCAATACCGAGACTATAGTGAGATTCGGTGTCATCCTGGGAGAGCTGCTCGCCAACCCCCTTTTTGAAGGCGGAGAAGAGACCGTCGAGGCCATACTTGTCTGTCTTTGGCACCGATGAGTCAAGGTTTTGCGGAGGGATGATTTCATCCAGGTCCTCTTCAGTGAAATCGAGTGAAAAGCCTTCTCCGGCAGACACTTCCGCCGTCTGGTCCACAGTGTCGTCACCGGTTCCGCCAAGCCAATCGTCCGTTAACCCCGGGAAATCAGCCAATTCGATTTCAACCTCATGAGTCTCCTCTGGCGCCGGCTCATCAAACCTGACCGCTCCCTCGTCCACGTCCATAAGATTCAGACCATCATCGTGCAGGAGCAAGGCAGGTGCAGATGTCTCCCCGTCAGTTGACTGGCTTCTATCAGTGGAGGCATCATCGTCAAAAGAGATGTCGATCTCTTCTTCCCAAGGAATCTCCTCGGCAGCGGGCTCTTCCTGGGGAGAATCCTCTTCGGCGGGCCGCGGGATAACGTCAGTTTCTTCTATCGTCATAATCGCGGGGGACGACACAGCCGGGGCCTCGGACTCCTCTGACGGCCCGGCCTGCTGACCGACCACCTCGCGTATTCTCCGCAGCCCCTCGGTGATACCTGGATGGTCTGGCGCAAGATCCCTGAAGGAGAGATAGAACTGCTCAAGGGTTTCCGGCTCCGCCGCCATGAGATCGGGCTCCACGTGGCGAAGCACCCGTAACCCTTCTTCCACATTGCCTTCAGCTCGCAGACTGAAGAGGAAACCCTTGATGGCGGCAACCTCTCCCGGGAACCGTTTGACGATCTGGCCATAGGCGCCCTTGGCCATGGCCGGATCACCCGCGGCGCGGGCAGCATCTGCAAGGAGATAGAGCGCGTTGGGATTCCACCGGTCATCGCCGACAATCTGTCTGAGGATGGAAATGGCGGCAGCAGCTTTTCCTTCTTTGATGTGATGTTCGGCGACGGAGAGGAGAAAGTCCTTGCGGTCCGGGAAAAGGCTCCCGATCCGTTCGCAGAGGCGACCGTAGGCCGATTCGTCCCCCCGCGACCTGAGCTCGCGGGCAAGCTCCGTATAGTCGCGGTAAGAATCATCGAGCAAACCGGCCCGGTACCGCGTATCGGCAAGCTTCAGCCGAATATTCAGGTTTTCCCGGTCGGCGGCAAGCATCTTTTCAAGGACTGCCACGGCGTCGTCGAGCCGATTGCTCCGCTCGTACTGATCGAAGACGAGTTTGTATTCTGCAAGGGCGTTGCCGATGAGTCCCTGTTTTTCGTTGAGGGTGCCGAGGGTAAGCGAAATATCCAGGTTGGAGGGGGTAATCTTCTGTATCTGTTTATAGACGGCGATCGCCTTGAGGTAAAAACCATTGTCTGAATAGTACTTGCCGATCACCTCGAATTCCCGGAGTGCGTCCTCTTTCCGGTTTGCGCGCACCAGCAACTCGGCGTATTTTTGTCGAACCCGTACGTCTTTCGGGTCAATGGTGACCGCCTGTTCGTACTCCCGGAGAGCGCGGTCCAGTTGACCCTTCACGAGGAATTTCTGCGCACTGTCGAGAAGTTTTTCTTTCTTTGAACTCAAGGCCTGTCCGGATTCTACGGTGAAATGGTAACGAATGTCTTTGTAAACTAAAGTAAAGAGACCACCTTGTCAAGGCATATGAAACGACCGAAACCGCCTGAAATCAGGGCGTCAGCTCGATTTGTCATCCTCTCGCCGGACCGGGACGCCGATGGCGTTGACGAGCAGGGAGAGTTGCCGGCATTCTTCGGCCGTGAGTCGCCGATCCCGGTAGATTGCCCCACCAAAGATGGCGGCAAATTCAGTTACGGCCGGGTCGTTGACCATATCCGCAAGCTCTTTGAGCCCCCGCGACCGGTGGTTACGGGGGACGCCGTAAGACTTTTCGATCCGGGCACGGAAACGCCTCAAGAGTCGCTCTTCGTGGGTGCTCCCGCCAAAGGTCACGATCCACCAGACCGCAACGGCAAAGGCAGCGGCGCCACCGGCAACCGGAAGGAGCCACCGGCTGACGACGGGAAGGTTAAGCCCTCTGAATTGCCGATTGGCGCGTCGCACAAGTTCCACCTGCTTCTGTAGGTCGTAGGTGATGACCGCCTGGTTCCAGTACCAGGTGAGAGAATCGGCAAAAGCAGCGAGCTTCGTGGCAAAACTGCGGCGGGAAGGGGTGGCGCGATCGAAGTTGGCGGCAAAGGAGCTCGGATCAATCCTCACCCATCCCCTCTTCTCGATAAACGCCTCAACCCAGACATGGGCGCGGTCTTCGGTGACCACATAGTAGCCGCCAATCTCGTTGAAGTCGCCGCCGTAGTATCCTCCCACAAGCCGTGCCGGCACCCCTGCCAGGCGGAGCAGGGTCGCAAAGGATGAGGCGAAGAATTCGCAGTGCCCGGTCCGCCGCTCGAACAGGAAGGCGTCAACGGGGTCCGCAGCGACGGCAAGGCCGCTGGTGGCGTAGCGAAATCCCTGCTGAGTGAACCATGTCTCCACGCGACTCAACCGCTCGTCATCGTTCGGGGTTCCGGCCGTGAACCCGCGGGCCAGGGCGGCGGTCCGGGGGGAAACCTGGTGGGGAAGGCGCAAGTAGTGGTCACGGTCGATCCCCCGGGGTACGGGGATGGCATCGGACAGGACCGAGTTCGCCTCGTAACGTATCCGGCCGCTCCCGCTCACCCGGCGGGTGAAAGTGAAGTCGGCACCCTGGCTTGCCCGCACGCCGTCCATACGGGTCGGGATATCCAGGGCAAGGAGATAGGCGTTTCGTGACGGTTCGGGGTAGATGACCTGGCGAACCTCGTTCCCCTTGGGAGCGGCAGGAACCTCGTCGGGGCGCTTCTCGCTTCGCACCCAGGTGGCACCGGCCAAAGCGTCGAAGACGATTCCCCGCCAGTAGAGATCGTTGCGGCCAAGCTGCGGGCATTCAGCCCGGAAGGCCACGGTCTTCACGTCGCCTACGCTCGCAGTCTTGCCCGGCTCGACCCGGTCGCTGAAGCCGGTCGCCCGTTCTCCCGGGACATTGAGAAAGTTGAGGAGCGGATACTGGGTCCGGGGAAGAATGGCGAAAAAGATCAGGAGCAGCGGCACCGAAGCCGCCGGCATGGCGAGGGCCACGCCGACCACCCGCGAGAGACCCTGGCGAGTAAGGCGCAGGCGCGTATCCACGGAAAGGAAGGTGAGGAGCACAAGGGAAACGGCAATCAGGGCGAGTTGGAGGAAGAGGTAGACGAGGAATAGGGCGCTCAGGCTGAAGAGGGACGAACTTGCCAGGGCGAAGAGGGCCAGGGCAAAGATCTGGAGGAGGTTGCGGGGGCTCTTTTCGTTCACTATCCGTACACAGAGGAGCACCACAAGGAAGTTGACCACCGGTGCCGCGGGGTTCGCCATACTGAGTTGAAGAAGGTAGACAACGAAGGGAATGATGGTGGCGATGGTGGAGGGAATGCCGGTAAGAGGATATTTACCTTTACGGTCGAAGACAATCCCGGCTGCCATGGCCAGGGGAAAGGCGAGCCGGACCGCAAGGTCCACATGGGGCGCCACCGGCAGGTAGCCGAGGATGGCGACCGCGTAGGCGAGGACCGTTATGAGGGTGCTAACGGGAACCATGGAGAGCGAGCTCCGTGAGGAGCCTCAGCCGATGTAACCGGGAGATGTCGGGCCGATAAACCTTCGAGCCGGCAATGAGCCCCACCGGCCGGTTGGCCCTGATGGAACGGTTAACGATCCAGACGCCGCATGAAAGCCTTTCATCCATACTGCGGCCGGGAAGTTTGGCCAGATCGAGCATGAGGGGTACGTCGGCCATGGCGGTCAGCTGCTTTACCTTCAGATTCTCGTGGCGGGCCGATAGGCGCCAGTGGACGAGCTTCAACGGTTCAACGCCCGTGTACTCGGCAATCGTTTCCATTTCCCCCTCGTAGCCCCGGCCGCGGCTCTCGACCACTCCCCTGCTCCGCCCGTCTGCCGGACCCGCTGGCGGGCCGCAGGGTACCGGACGGGGAAAGACGACGCAATGAGCATTGAGGGGAAGCGTCGTACTCCGGATGAAAAAATTGATCGGAAACGGTGAACTGACAACGGCCTGACTCAGCTCCTTCCGCCCCCTTCCCTGGAACGTCACTGCCAGAGAAGTGGTTTCGCTTCCCGTGCGGTCCACCAGGTGGAAGCCGCCGCATGCTCCTTCGAGCTCCACCCGCAGCAGAAACGAGGGAACAAACCGCTTGTGGTTCTCCACCTGGAGCGACACGTAGGTTTCCTGGCCATCATAGATCTCGTCGGGAAGACGGACCGCGAGGGAGAGGTACCGGATGTTGAGCCAGCCGAGGATACCGGAGACGGTCATAAAACCGAGGAGGGCCGATACCACGAGGAAGAGGAGGTTGTTGCCCGTATTGACCGCGGCGAAACCGAGCAGGAGCGTGATGGCGATGTAGGCGGCTCCCGCCCGGGTGAGTTTCAGGCCAGCGGAACCGGAATGGCGTTCAGGACGGCGTTTAATAGCTCCCCCTTGTCGAGGTTTTCGTTTTCCATGGTGAGGATGAGACGGTGGGCCCCCACCGGCGCGGCGATGGCTTTCACGTCCTCGGGAATCACGTAGTCGCGCCCTTCCAGGTAGGCGTGGGCCTTGGCGGTTTCAGCCATGCCGATGGCCCCCCGGGTGGAAATGCCCGACGACATGGCTGGATGATTCCGCGTGGCGGCGACGATGGCGTAGAGGTAGTCTACGACCGTGTCGGAGAGGTAGATGTTTTCCTTCACGGCCCGCTGGGCCTCGGCGATGTCGTCTGCCGTCACAAGTGGTGCAAGGCTCTGTATCCCGTCCCGGATGCTTCCCCCCTTGATGATCGCCTTCTCGATGGCGTCAGGCGGGTAGCCAATGCCGCTCCGCACCATGAAGCGGTCGAGCTGGGACTCGGGGAGCGGGTAGGTCCCCACCTGCTCCACGGGGTTCTGGGTGGCGATGACGAGAAAGGGTCCCGGCAGGGGATGGGTTGTCCCCTCCACGGTCACCTTCCGTTCTTCCATGGCCTCCAGGAGCGCGCTCTGGGTCTTGGGCATGGCCCGGTTGATCTCGTCCACGAGCACCACGTTGTTGAAGATCGGCCCCGGAATGAAGGTGAACCGGCTCTCTTTCCGGTTGAAGATGGAGAGCCCCGTGATGTCGGTGGGGAGGAGATCGCTCGTACACTGGACCCGGCCGAAGGAGAGCCCCAGTCCCCTGGCCAGGGCCAGGGCCAGGGTCGTCTTGCCGAGGCCGGGGATATCCTCCAGGAGGATGTGTCCCCCGGAGAGGAGGGCAATGACCGACAACCGCACCGCCCGCACCTTCCCCTTCAGGTAGTGGGTGGCCAGGGTGTCGATGACATGGAGCATCTCGGCCCGTTTTGCAAGGTTCATGGGAGTAAGCCTTTCAAATAATCGACGTGGACTGCCTTCAATACTACCATACTCACGCAACCCGCGAGAAGACCCGTTGCGGCAGCGGTCCGCCCCCTTCCCTTTTCGCGGGTTTGCTGGTAAGATGCCCCGGCCTGGCACTACACATTGCGGAGATTGACCAATCATGAACTATATCAGCACCAGGGGCGCCATTGCCCCCATAGGATTCAAGGACGCGGTCATGATGGGGCTCGCCACCGACGGCGGGCTTCTGCTGCCGGAGACCATCCCGGCAATCGACCGTAACACTCTCGAATCGTGGCGAACGCTTTCCTACCAGGACCTGGCGTTCAACGTGATATCACTCTTTGCCGACGACATCCCGGCCGCTGACCTGAAGGAACTCATCGACCGCTCCTACGCCACCTTTGTCCACCCTGAGATCACGCCGGTGGTGAAGCAGGACGGCGTCCACATCCTGGAGCTTTTCCACGGACCTACCCTTGCTTTCAAGGATGTGGCACTGCAGCTCCTTGGTAATCTCTTTGAGTATCTGCTGAAGGAGCGCGGGGAAAAGATGAACATCGTCGGCGCCACCTCGGGAGACACCGGCAGCGCTGCCATCTACGGCGTGCGGGGGAAGGAGAATATCAACATCTTCATTCTCCATCCCCAGGGTAAGACCTCGCCGGTCCAGGCCCTGCAGATGACCACGGTCCTCGATCCGAACGTTCATAACATCGCGGCGCGCGGTACCTTCGACGACTGCCAGAACATCGTGAAGAACCTCTTCACCGATCTCCCCTTCAAGGAGAAGCATGCCCTGGGCGCCGTGAACTCCATCAACTGGGCCAGGGTGCTGGCTCAGGTGGTCTACTACTTCTACGCCTACTTCCGGGTGGCAAAACCCTTTGGCCAAGAGGTTGTTTTCTCGGTGCCGACCGGCAACTTTGGCGACATCTTCGCCGGCTTCGTGGCAAAGCGGATGGGACTGCCGGTCAGGCGGCTGCTCCTGGCAACCAACGAGAACAATATCCTCACCCGCTTCATCAACGGAGGCGATTACTCCCTCGGTGACGTGGTCTCGACTGTTTCCCCCTCCATGGATATCCAGTTGGCCTCCAACTTCGAACGGTACGTCTATTATCTCTTCGGCGAGAACCCCAGCCGGGTCCGCGAGGCATTTACCGCTCTCCCTACCACGGGTCGGATCGCCTTCACCGAAGACGAAATGGAGCAGGTGGGGGGGGATTTTCTCTCCTGCTCGGTGAACGAGGAGGAGACCATCGCGACAATCGCTGCCTTCCACCGGGAGACCGGCTACATTCTCGATCCCCACACGGCAGTCGGCGTCAAGGCGGCTCTGGAACTCGTGCAGGACGGCACTCCCGTCGTCTGTCTCGCCACGGCGCACCCGGCCAAGTTTGCCGACGCGGTGGTCCGGGCCGTGGGCTTCGAGCCGCCTCGGCCCCCATCTCTCGAAGGGATTGAAGAGCTCCCAAGCCGATGCGAGGTGCTCGACGCGGACCGGGATGCCATCAAAGCATTCATTGATGAAAGGGCCCTGTGAGGGCCTTTTCCA
>CAJPFF010000185.1 GCA_905339345.1 Geobacteraceae bacterium
GATGTCGAGATACGGCAGCCCCGGCTTCACCATGATGATGTCGGCCCCCTCTTCCACGTCCATGCGGGCCTCGCGGATGGCCTCCCGGCGATTCCCCGGGTCCATCTGGTAGGAGCGGCGGTCGCCGAACTGCGGCGTCGACTCGGCCGCCTCCCGGAACGGGCCGTAGTAGCCCGAGGCGTACTTTACGGCGTAGCTCATGAGGGGGATGTGCTTGTAGCCGTGGTTGTCGAGGATCTCGCGGATGGCCATGACCCGGCCGTCCATCATGTCCGACGGCGCCACCATGTCGGCCCCGGCCTCGGCGTGGGAGAGGGCCTCCCGGGCCAGGAGCTCCAGGGTCTCGTCGTTGTCCACGTCGCCGTCTCTGATGATGCCGCAGTGACCGTGGTCGGTGTACTCGCACATGCAGACGTCGGTGATGACCGCCAGCCCCGGCACCTGCTTCTTGATGGCCCGGATCGTTTCCTGGATGATGCCGTGCTCGGCGTAGGCGTCGCTCCCCACGGCGTCCTTGGTTTCGGGGATGCCGAAGAGGATCACCGCCGGAACCCCCAGCTCATGGACCTCCTGGGCCTCCTCGACGATGTGCTCGATGGATTGCTGGTAGATCCCCGGCATGGAGGATATCTCTTTTCTGATCCCTTTGCCGAAGGCGGAGAACATGGGGTAGATCAGGTCGGTGGCGGAAAGGGTGGTCTCGCTTACCATCCGGCGGAAAACTTCTTTGCCTCTGATTCTGCGGGCGCGGAACGTGGGAAAGAACATGGTTCGTATCTCCTTGGGGTCTGATGGGGTGCAGTGGCTGCTAATCATCCCATACTACCCCAGGAGACCGTCATCCCTCAAACATTTTTGCCCGGAACCGTTTTGAGACTATTCCTGGTTTCGGCTTTTCCGTTGCGGACGGACGCTGTTTTGTGGCAAGAATAGCAACGGCCGGCAACGGATTTGCCGCTGCCGGCACGCTTACCATCAGGAGGTCCCCCATGGCCAGGTCGAACATGGGCGCCGCGGCCGATTCCCTGGCGCTCCTCATGATCCGGATCCCCCTCGGAGTCATCTTCATCGCCCACGGCTCCCAGAAGCTTCTGGGTGTCTTCGGTGGCCACGGTCTCACCGCCACCTTCACCACGTTCGAGCAGAAGCTCGGCATCCCGCCGGTCCTGACTCTCCTGGCCATCATCGCCGAGTTCGGCGGCGGCATCGGGGTTCTCTGCGGCTTCCTCACCCGGCTGTCGGGGTTCGGCATCGCCGCCACCATGGCGGTGGCCATGTACAAGGTCAACTGGGTGAACGGCTTCTTCCTCAACGGCCCCCGGGGGGACGGCATCGAGTACAACCTGGCGCTCCTCGGTATGGCCCTGGCCCTGGTCTTCACCGGCGGGGGGGCGTGGTCCGTGGACCGCTACTTTTTCAGGCGATAGAGCCTCAGTCCCTAACTGCTTGATCCTTCCTGTTGTTTTCCTGTATAGTCACTTCAGGCGAAGATTTCTTCTTCGCCTTTTCTTGTGTCCATCGGCAGCATACCCAAGCATTTGACGGAGCAGTGACGTGACAAAGTACAACGAGCAGGAAATCGATCTCCGGCGGACCTTCGCCATCATCAGCCACCCGGATGCCGGCAAGACCACCATCACCGAAAAGCTGCTGCTGTTCGGCGGCGCCATCCAGCAGGCCGGCGAGGTGCGCGCCCGCAAGGCAGCCCGCCATGCCACCTCCGACTGGATGGAGATGGAGAAACAGCGGGGCATCTCGGTCACCTCGTCGGTCATGAAGTTCACCTACCGGGACTATGAGGTTAACCTCCTGGACACCCCGGGCCACAACGATTTTTCCGAGGATACCTACCGGGTTCTCACCGCCGTGGACTCGGCCCTCATGGTCATCGACGCGGTGAAGGGGGTCGAGAGCCAGACCATCAAGCTCTTGGATGTCTGCCGCCTGCGGCATACTCCCATCATGACCTTCGTCAACAAGCTGGACCGGGAAGGGCGCGATCCCTTCGAGCTCATCGACGAAATCGAGAAGGTCCTGAAGATCCAGTGTGCCCCCATGACCTGGCCCATCGGCATGGGTAAGCGGTTCCGGGGGACCTACCACCTCTACACCAAGGAACTCATCATCTTCGACGCCGAGGCGGAGCGGGGGACCGGCAGCGTCATTTCGCTCTCCGGCCTCGACGACCCGCGCCTCGACGAGATCCTCGGCTCCCAGGCCGCGGAGCTTCGCGGGGACATCGAGCTTCTGGAAGGGGCGGCCCACCCCTTTGAGGAGGAGGCGTACCTGGCCGGCCTCCAGACCCCGGTCTTCTTCGGGAGTGCCATCAACACCTTCGGGGTCCAGCAGCTTCTGGACACCTTCGTGGAGAACGCCCCGGCGCCGCTCCCCCGGGAGGCGGTTTCCCGCACCGTTTCCCCCTACGAGGAGCCCTTCTCCGCCTTCGCTTTCAAGATCCAGGCGAACATGGACCCGGCCCACCGGGACCGGATCGCCTTTTTCCGCATCTGCTCCGGCAAGTTCACCCGCGGCATGAAGGTGCGCCACGTGCGGCTCGGCCGCGAGGTGGCCATCAACAACGCCACCATCTTCATGGCCCAGGACCGGACCCACGTGGAGGAGGCGTTCCCCGGCGACATCATCGGCATCCACAACCACGGCACCATCAAGATCGGCGACACCTTCACCATGGGTGAAGATCTCAAGTTCACCGGCATCCCCAACTTTGCCCCGGAGCACTTCCGTAAAGTGCGCCTTCTCGATCCCCTGAAGTCCAAGGCCCTGGAGAAGGGTCTGACCCAGCTGGCCGAGGAGGGGACCACCCAGGTCTTCCGGCCGCTGATGGGTGCCGACTGGATTGTCGGCGCCGTCGGCGTCCTTCAGTTCGACGTGGTCATGCACCGGCTGGAGCACGAGTACAACGTGAAGGCCGCCTACGAGCCCGCCGCCTACGCCACGGCCCGGTGGGTGACCGGCGAGAGGAAGAAGCTGGAGGAGTTCCAGAAGAAAGAGGTCATGAGCTGTTACATCGATGGCGAGGGGAACCTGGCCTATCTCGCCAGCAGCCAGTGGCGCCTCGACAACACCATGGACAACTGGAAGGATCTCACCTTCCACGCCACGCGGGAGCATAGCTGAACCGTCCTCCGACCAAGCGGGGAGGAGGGCAACCGCCTTCCCCCCGCGTTTCGCCATCGTCTTTTCCCGCCTATTCCCTTCATGATTCCTTCCTTTCCAACCCCTGCAAACGATGCTATTTTTGATAGAATATTCAGATGAATCAGGCGGAGTGTATGGACCCCAACGAACTTAGAACCCTTCTCGGCGCATTCAAGAACGGAAGCCTCGACGAGGACGAGGTGCTGGAGCGCCTGCGGCACCTTCCCTTCGAGGACGTGGGGGATGCCATGGTGGACCACCACCGGAGCCTCCGCCAGGGTTTCCCGGAGGTGATCTTCGGCGCCGGCAAGAGCATCGGCCAGATCGAGCGGATCATGGCCTCCCTGGTTGCCAGGGGGAACAATATCCTCGTGACCCGCCTCGACGAGGCCAAGGCCCTGGCGGTGAAAGAGGCCTTTCCCGCCGCCGTCTGGCACGCCGACGCCCGCTGCCTCACCCTTGAGCAGAAGCCGGTGGAGCGCCGGGGCCGGGGGACGGTCCTCGTCATCTCGGCTGGCACCTCCGATCTGCCGGTGGCTGCCGAGGCCCTGGTGACCCTCCGGATGCTGGGGAACGACGCCGAGCACCTCTACGACGTGGGGGTGGCCGGCATCCACCGGCTCCTGGCCCGCCGGGAGGCTATCTTTGCCGCCAGCGTCCTCATCGTGGTGGCGGGGATGGAAGGGGCGCTCCCCTCCGTCGTTGGTGGGTTGGTGGACCGGCCGGTCATTGCCGTCCCCACGTCGGTGGGCTACGGCGCCTCCTTTGGCGGCATCGCCGCGCTTCTGGGGATGCTCAACTCCTGCGCCGCCGGCGTCACGGTGGTGAACATCGACAACGGCTTCGGCGCCGCCGTGGCGGCCAGCAAGATCAACAGGGACTGAGGTTTTTTTGAAGATACTCTATTTCGACTGCTACGCCGGCATCGCCGGCGACATGACGGTTGCGGCCCTTCTTGACCTGGGGGTTCCCTTCGATGTGGTGCGCGACGCCGTGGCGTGCCTCTCACTTCCCCCTTCGAGTTACTCCCTGGCCATGGAGCGGACGAGCCGCAAAGGAATCGCTGCCGCCCGGTTCGTGGTGCATGTGGAAGAGCACCAGCCCCACCGCCACTACACCGGCATCGCCGCCATGATCGAGGAGAGCTCCCTGGCGGAGGGGGTGAAGGAGAAGGCCCAGCGGGTCTTCTTCCGCCTGGCCGAGGCCGAGGCGAAGGTCCACGGCGTGGAGATCGGCCAGGTCCACTTCCATGAGGTGGGCGCCGTGGACTCCATCGTGGACATTGTCGGCGCCGCCGCCGCCATCGACTGGCTCGGCATCGACGCCATCCATGGCGCGCCCCTCCCCCTGGGGAGCGGCTTCGTGGAGACGGCCCACGGACGCCTGCCGGTGCCGGCGCCGGCCACGGCGGAGCTCCTGCGGGGGATCCCGGTTCATGGCGAGGCGGGTGCCGGGGAGCGGGTTACCCCCACCGGCGCCGCCATCCTGGCCGCCCTGGCCGACGGCTTCGGCCGGGCCCCGGCCATGACCGTCACCGGGATTGGCTGCGGGGCCGGCACCAAGGACTTCGATGATATCCCCAATGTTCTGCGGATCTTTCTCGGCGAGACGGAAGGCCGGCTTCAGCGGGACGAAGTGGCGGTCATCGAAACCCACATCGACGACATGAATCCGGAGATCCTCGGCCACGTCCTTGAACGGCTCATGGAGGCTGGGGCCCTCGACGCCGCGTACTCGCCGCTGCAGATGAAGAAGAACCGCCCGGCGGTGAAGCTCACCGTCATCGCCCGCCCCGAGCGGCGGGACGAACTCGCTTCGCTGATGCTTCGGGAGACGTCGGCCATCGGGGTCCGGTTCTACCCGGCCGAACGGCTCAAACTGGCCCGCGACAAGGAGGAGCGGCATACCTCCCTCGGCCCCGTGACGGTAAAGGTGATCCGCGACGGCGAACGGGTGGTGCGGGTGACCCCTGAGTACGACGCGTGCCGCCGCATCGCCGTTGAACGGGGGATGCCGCTCCTGGAGGTCTACCGGATCGTGGAGCGGGAGGCGGGCCAGCCATGAGGGGATTCGTTGTCTGCGCGGCAAGCTGGTTCGGCACCGGGTTTTTCCCCGTGGCCTCGGGGACGGTGGGGACCCTGGGGGCCATCCCCCTCTATCTGGTGTTGGCGCGGCTTCCCCTCTGGCTCTACCTCACGACCCTCGTGCCGTTCTTTTTTCTGGCCTCATGGGTCTCGGGGGCCGCGGAGCGGGAGTTCGGGGAGAAGGACTCAGGAAAGATCGTCATCGACGAGGTGATCGGCTTCCTTATAACCATGGCGGGGGTATCGGCTGACTGGCGGAGCATCGTGATCGGCTTTCTCCTCTTCCGGTTCTTCGACATCGTCAAGGTGCCGCCGGCCCGGTACTTCGACCAGCAGGTGAAAAACGGCTACGGCGTCGTCCTCGATGACGTGGTGGCCGGGCTTTACGCCTGCGCTGCGCTCCATGTGATCCTGAGGTTTCTGTGAAAACGGCGATTCTCTCCATTGGTGACGAGCTCCTGCTTGGGGAGGTGGTGGACACCAACTCCGCCCGGATCGCTGCGCGGTTGGCCGACGCGGGCATCGCCACGGCCCGGAAGCTGACCGTTGGGGACGATGAGGGGGCAATTGCGGGTGCCCTGGAGAGTCTCGCGCGGGAGCATGATGTGATCATCGCCACCGGCGGCCTCGGCCCCACCGACGATGATGTGACCGCACGGGCCGCGGCCCGGGCCACCGGCCGGCGCCTCGTCCTGAACGAGGAGGCCATGGCGCGGCTCAGGGAATTTTTCGTCCGGCTGGGGCGGGAGATGCACCCGGCCAACGGGCGCCAGTGCCTCCTGCCGGCCAAGGCGGAGCTCATACCGAACCCCACCGGCACCGCCAGCGGCTTTCATCTCCTTCTCGACGGATGCCTCCTCATCTTTCTCCCCGGCGTCCCCGCCGAGATGGCCGTGATGCTGGAGGAGACGGTTGTTCCCCTGGTCCTGGCCCGGCGCGGGGGGTACCAGTGCACCCGGACCTCGACCCTCACGGTGTTCGGCCTCTCCGAGGCGGAGATCGGCTCCCGCCTCTCGGACCTCGACCGGTCCCGGCCGGGGTTTGCGGTTGCCTACTGCGTGGAGTATCCGGTGGTCCAGGTGAAGCTCCGGGCCACGGGAGCCGACGAGGGAGCGCTGGCAGCGCTTCTGGAGGATATGGCGGCCCTGGTGCGGGAGCGGCTCGGCGGCCACGTGGTCGCCGGGGACGGCGAGACCATCGACACGACCGTTGCCCGCCTCTTCCGGGAGACAGGGATGACCCTGTCCCTGGCAGAATCATGCACCGGCGGCCTCGTCGCCGCTCGGATTACCGCCATTTCCGGCAGTTCCGCCTATTTTCTCCTCGGTGCGGTGACCTATGCCAACGATGCCAAGGCGCGTCTGCTCGGCGTTTCCGATGGGCTGCTGGCGGAGAAGGGGGCCGTGAACGCCGAGGTGGCCAAGGCCATGGCCAGGGGGGCACGAAGACTCGCCGGCAGCGACCTGGCACTTGCCGTAACCGGCATCGCCGGGCCCGACGGGGGGAGTCCGGACAAGCCGGTGGGCACCGTGTTCATTGCCCTTGCGGACCGTGCCGGCTGTACGGCCAAGGGGTATCACTTTTCGGGAGACCGCGACAGGATCAGGACGATCACCGCGGTTACGGCCATGGACTGGCTGAGAAGGCGGCTTCTTGCGGGTTAGGCCCATCCCGGAGGGATGAATAGGTAGTCATGTCCTCACCAAACCAACGGAAATACTTTGTTGTCGGCTGGGTGGGCGCCCTTGTGCTCCTTGGGGGGCTTGTCGGCACGCTATTCACCTACCACCTCCATGACGCCCCTATCTTCGGCTTCCTGCCCCATGTCATCGTCTTCCTCCTTATCGGTTTCATTTTCATGGCCATGAGCTACCGCCGCATGAAGGGCGAGGAGGCCCTGGCCCACGTCCACGAGCTGATGCAGGTCCAACGGGAGCTGGACAAGACAGCGCGCCGCTACCGCAGTCTCCTGGAGGGGGCCGGCACGGCCATTTTCGTCTTCAGCGCCGACACGGGGATGCTGGTGGAGGTGAACCGCCGCGGAACCGAGCTCTTCGGCTACGACAAGGAGGAGATGACCCCGTTGCGGGGGAAGGATCTGGTTCTCGAGGAGGACCAGGAGAAATTCACCTCCCTCGTTCACCGGGTGGCCCGGCGGGGAAGGGGCCGGTCCGACGGGATCACCTTCCGCCGCAAGGTGGGGGAGTCCTTCCTGGGCGAGATCGATGCCCGCCTCATCGACCTGGGGGACGAAAAAGTGGTTCACGCCGTCGTCCGGGATATCACTTTCAAGTACCGGGCCGAGCGGGAGAACCGTCAGCGGAACCGGGAACTCTCCACCCTTATCGGCATCATCGCCCGGGCCAACCAGGAGATGGAGCTGGAGACGGTGCTCGACGTGACGCTGCGCGAGACCATCGAGGCCTTCGGCGTTGACGGGGGCGGCATTCATCTCCGGGAGCGGGACGGAAAGCTTCGGCCTGCCGCCGCCGTCAACGTTCCCGAACAGCTCCGGTTTCTCCTGGCGCGGCGGGAGGGGGAAGGTCCCCTGGAGCGGATCGCCGACACCGGCGCCTCCCTCACCCTGGCGGACCTGGCGACGGAGTGCCGCTTCGGCTCGTCACCGGCAGTCCAGGGGTGGAAAGGGTTTGCCGGTGTTCCCCTTTCGGCCCGCAACCGCGTCACCGGCGTCATGTATCTCCTGAGCCGGAAGGAACGTCGCTTCAGCGACGACGAGGTGGCCCTCTTCCTCTCCATCGCCGTCCAGATGGGGATCGTGATCGAAAACGCCAGGCTCTTTAACGAGCACAAGTGGAAGAGCGAGGAACTCATGGGGTCCCTCCGGCTCCTGGAGCGGAGCAGCCACGAGCTCTCCTTCTCCCAGCACCGGCTCCGCACCAACCTGATGCTCGTGGAGCGGGCCAACCAGGAGCTGGAGCGGATCGACCGGATGAAGTCGAGCTTTCTCGGCATGATCTCCCACGAGTTTCGCACGCCGCTCACGAGCATCATGAGCGGAGCCGAGTTCCTCCTTTCCTCTCCTTCTTCCGGCCTGGGGAACGACGCCCGCCGGGTCCTCGACATGATCCACCAGGGGGGGGAGCGGCTCTCCGAGATCGTCAATGACATTCTCAAGGTGGCGAAGCTGGAGGCCAACACCGCCACGGTTAGCCGGTCGACTCTCCACATCTCCCAGGTATTCGAGGAGGTCCTTGAGGCACTGGAGCCCCTGCGGGCAGAACGGAACCTCTCCATCGTCTTTGCCAACCTGGAGGGGCTCCCCCATTGCAGCGGCGACCGGGAGTGCTTCCGGGAGATCTTCACCGAGTTGTTGGAAAACTCCATCAAGTTCACCCCCGACGGCGGGACTATCATGGTCTCGGCGCGGGTGGTGGATCGGCAGGGGCTCACGTCGAAGGGGGAGGTTCTCGCCCGCTTCAATCCCGGTTTCCTTGCCCAGGCGGGGGGGCGGAGTTATCTGGAGGTGGAGGTTCGCGACAACGGGATAGGGGTGAGTCCTGACGAGCAGGTGAAGATCTTCGACAAGTTTTACGAGGTGGGCGACATCAATCACCACTCCAGCGGCAAGTACAAGTTCCAGGGGAAGGGGGCCGGCCTGGGGCTCGCCATCGTTAAGGGGATGGTGGAGGCCCACGGCGGCATGGTCTGGGTCGAGAGCCCCGGTGTCGACCCGGATGCGCGGTTCGGCAGCGCATTCTTCGTGCTTCTTCCCCTTGAGGAATGCCTCTGTCAGCCTCCTCTCCCCCTCGCCGGACACGGCATCTCCCCTTTCCGGGACGACCATGGGGATGAAGGTGGCGGGTAGCCGCAGCTGCGTAGGGGTCCGGAAGATACCCATTGAAAAAGATGAAACACCTGTGATATTTCTGATCAACTACGCCGGACAGGGCCGATTTTCCGCCCCTGCCGGCGACTCCCGAGGAGGAATTCGTGACCCAGGAACGCGAGAAGGCGATTGAACTGGCACTCAGCCAGATAGAGAAACAGTTCGGCAAGGGTGCCATCATGCGGCTGGGCGCCGACGAGGCACTGCCGGACATCGACGCCATTCCCACCGGTGCCCTCTCCCTGGATATCGCCCTCGGTGTGGGCGGCGTCCCCCGGGGCCGGGTCATCGAGATCTACGGTCCCGAGTCGTCGGGCAAGACAACGCTGGCCCTCCACATCGCCGCCGAGGCCCAGAAGCTGGGCGGCATCGCTGCCTTCGTGGATGCCGAGCATGCCCTCGACATCGGCTACGCCCGCAAGCTCGGCGTCCGGACCGACGACCTCCTCGTTTCCCAACCCGACACGGGGGAGCAGGCCCTGGAGATCACCGAGATGCTCGTGCGGAGCGGCGCCGTCGATGTTCTCATCGTCGACTCCGTGGCGGCTCTCGTCCCCAAGGCTGAGATCGAAGGGGACATGGGGGACTCCCACGTGGGGCTCCAGGCCCGGCTCATGTCCCAGGCCCTGCGCAAGCTCACCGGCATCATCTCCAAGTCCAACTGCTGCGTCATCTTCATCAACCAGATCCGGATGAAGATCGGCGTCATGTTCGGCAGCCCCGAGACCACCACCGGCGGCAACGCCCTCAAGTTCTATGCCTCGGTCCGCCTCGACATCCGCAAGATCGCCACCCTCAAGCAGGGGGATGCGGTCGTGGGCTCCCGCACCAAGGTGAAGGTGGTGAAGAACAAGGTGGCTCCCCCCTTCAGGGAAGTGGAGTTCGACATCTTCTACGGTGAGGGGATCTCCCGGTTGGGGGATCTCCTGGACCTGGCGGTGGACCGCAAGATCGTGGAGAAGAGCGGTGCCTGGTTCTCCTACGGTGCGGACCGGATCGGCCAGGGCCGCGAGAACTCCCGGAACTTCCTCAAGGAGCATCCCGAGATGGCCGCCGAGATCGAAGAGAAGATCTACGAGACGGCCGGCATCCCCCGCAAAGGGGGGAAGGATAAGGCGGCGTAGTCCATGGAACTCAATGACATCCTCGCCATAGCAGCCAAGGCCAAGGCCTCCGACGTCCACATCAAGACGGGGCTTCCGCCGGTGGTCCGGATCGACGGGCGGCTGCGGCCGATTCCCAATGCGCCGCGCCTTTCGCCCGACCAGGTGCGCGCCATGGCCTTCGCCATCATGAACGAGCGGCAGAAGCGGCTCTTCGAGGAGCACTACGAGTGCGACGTGGCCTACGGGGTCCCAGGCCTCGGCCGCTTCCGGGTGAGCATCTACTCCCAGCGGGGGACCGTGGCCATGGTCTTCCGCTTCATCCCCTTCGGCATCCCCTCCATCGAGAACCTGACCCTCCCGCCGGTCATCAAGAAGCTCGCCATGGAGGAGCGGGGGCTCATCCTCGTCACCGGCACCACGGGAAGCGGCAAATCCACGACCCTTGCCGCCATGATCGACTACATCAACGAGCACCGGACCTGCAACATCATCACCGTCGAGGACCCGGTCGAGTTCCTCCACCGGGACAAGAAGAGCATCCTCTCCCAGCGGGAGGTGGGATTCGACACTCTCTCCTTCTCCACGGCCCTCAAGGGGGCCCTGCGCCAGGACCCGGACGTGGTCCTCGTGGGTGAGATGCGGGACCTGGAAACCATCGAGACCGCCATGCATGCGGCCGAGACCGGGCACTTGGTCATGTCGACCCTCCACACCCTGGACGCCGCCGAGACCATCAACCGGATCATCTCGGTATTCCCCCCCTTCCACCAGCGCCAGATCCGGCTCCAGCTCTCGGGGGTCATCAAGGGGGTCATTTCCCAGCGGCTCGTACCCCGGACCGACGGCAAGGGGCGGGTCCCGGCCGTTGAGGTCATGATCGGCACCGCCCGGATCAAGGAATACATCGACGACAAGGACAAGACGAAGCTCCTTTCCGAGGCCATAGCCCAAGGGTTCACCACCTACGGGATGCAGACTTTCGACCAATCACTCATGCAGCTTTACACCAGCAAGCTCATCACCTATGAGGAGGCGCTTCGCCAGTCCTCCAACCCGGACGATTTCGCCCTCAAGGTGTCGGGCATCTCCTCAACGTCCGACAGCACGTGGGACGACTTCGTCCACGACGAGGCCCCCGCCACCGAGGGTGAGGCTCCCGCCGCCGACCTGATCGAGAAGTTCTAGATGGGGGAGGAGCGGAGCGGGTTCACCCGTGCCCTCGACATCCTCTCCCGCCGTGACCACAGCGAGGCGGAACTGACCCTGAAGCTGCGGCGCA
>CAJPFF010000186.1 GCA_905339345.1 Geobacteraceae bacterium
TGCCACGCCCAGTCGAGCACCCTCTGTGCCTCTGCCACGACGGCAGCGTGCTCTGCGGATGAGGTCGACGCCACGGCGTCGAGCGTTGTGACTGACTCCTCACCTTCGCTGATGTCGAAGGCGAGGTATCGCAATGGGTCAGCCATGCAGCGCTTGATTCACCTGCGGGCCTTGGTTTCGAGTGCGATGGCCGACCAGATCTCGTAGCAGGCACCCATGGTGTGGTAGTCCACTTCTTCGCCGACGCCCTTGTGGTTGCCAAGCCGCTGGTTCTGCGCATCGAGAACCCTGTACCAGGCACCATGCGCATGGTCCACGAAGTGGGTCCAGCTGTACTGCCACAGTCGGTCGTACCAGGACCAGTAATCGTCGTCTGCCGTGCGCAACGCGAGCAAGGCGGCGGCGGCGATGGCTTCGGCCTGGGCCCAGAAATACTTCGCTGAACTCGCGATTCTGAGCCGGCCCGGCTCGTTTTCGTCTGCCACGAGAACGTGGGCCAGTCCGCCGTTGACACTGTCCCATGCCGCCTGCGTGCCCGCCGCGAACAGCTCGCGTGCCCTCGGCAGCAGCCAGTCCTCTGGCCGCAGGCGCTCCAGCAGCAGCAGGAGCTTTGCCCACTCGCAGTGGTGCCCGGGTTCGAATCCTCCAGGCAGATACGGGTTCGACGGGTCGTCGCGGTTGAAGTCCCAGTCGGGTGCCCAGCGGCCCGTGGTCGGATCGGCCTGGTAGTGCTCCCAGATGAAGCCGTCCGCGAATCGGGCGAGCCCGCGCGTCACCGTATCGGCAAGCGTCATGGCGCGGTCGATGTAGCGGGGGTCCGAGGTCGCCTCGTATGCGGCGATCAAGGCCTCGCACAGGTGCATGTTGGTCTCTTGCGACCGGTACGACGACAACTTGCCGCCGGGTTCGTCGATCTGGTCGGCGTAAAGGCCTTGCGAAGGCTCCCAGAACTGGCGTTCGAGCCGCTCGTACACCGCGGCGATTTCGGGGGCGGCTTCACGAATGCCGGCCCTTGTCGAGTGCGCCATCGCGAGCAGGACAAAGGCCAGCCCATAACAACGATTCGACTTGTCGACGACTGTCTTCGCACCCTGGTCCCAGTCGAGCTCCCATGCATAGACGCCGGAAACGGAGTCGCGATGCACATCTTGCAGGAAGCGGAATCCGTGGCGGGCAATGTCCTGCCATTGAGCGTCGCCGTAGAGCCGCGCGGCCATGGCGAAGTTGACGACGAGGCGCGCACTGCCCACCAGGTGACGGCTCGTCTCGTTGAACACCGTCCCGTCGTCGAGGAAGTTCTGGTAGTACCCCCCGGTCGGGTCGACGCAACGCTCGTCGTAGAACTTGAGCACGTCGAGGATGTGAAGGCGTAAGAAACTGCGCGAACGGAAATCCGGTGGCG